>JBILBQ010000145.1:0-4828 GCA_044353615.1 Algoriphagus sp.
GGAAAGTACAAATTGCAAGAACAGTTCTTGCATATTTTTTTTTATAAATCCTTTTTACAGGATTAGTGGTACAATAGCTTGGTAAGTACTGCTCTTCAAAAAAATGAAATCATAACTTACCATCTACCAAAAATAGAACTTCAAGTGAATTACCCAATTCCCATTCCTAATTTATTTAAAGGGACTCTCGATAGGACCAAATTGGATAAACTAAATGCTGTTTTTATCGTTTAGTATTCAAATTAAAAAACGATGAACAATCCCCTCATGCTCCCGAAAACAGAATTAATTTGTCCTGAAGGACTGGAAGTAGTCTTTTTGGGAGGAGGCTGTTTTTGGTGCACAGAGGCTGTTTTTTTGCGATTGGAGGGAGTAGAAAAAGTGATCCCCGGTTATGCAGGTGGGATCGTGGAGAAGCCCAGTTACGAAGCAATCTGTACGGGAACTACGGGCCATGCAGAAGTGATTCAGGTGCAATTCGACCCGAAGCAAATCAATTTGGAAACGGTGTTGGCGGTATTCTGGGCTACGCATGATCCTACCACTTTAAATAGACAAGGAGCAGATGTGGGGCCCCAGTATCGATCGGCCGTTTTTTACAGGAATGAAGCCCAGGGAGATCTTGCGCGCAGTTTGAAAGAAAAATTGAATCAGTCTGGAATTTATAACTCGGCAATTGTAACCGAGGTTACGCCTTTTTCCAATTTCTATCCAGCAGAGGTGTATCACCACAACTACTATGCTTTGCATGAGCAGCAACCCTATTGCCAATATGTGGTGCGTCCGAAAGTAGAAAAGTTGCACCAACTTTTTGGAAATCTTCTAAAATAGGAGGGCTTACTTCTGGTTGAAAAAGTTGATTTTTATTGCTTGAAAAGGGTTTTCAACCTGATTTTTCCTGTTCAAGCCTAGTATTTGTCTTCATTGTCCCAAAAAATAGTAATTTTGAAGAATTTATCTTGTTGATTTTAGTTTCAACTGCTTCTTTTTTAAACCCTTAGTTGAACTAGGAGTAATTGTATTTCCATAAAAGCTTGGACTCTTTAATTCAATCAAGAAAGCTAAATACTTCCCTAACCTCAGCTTGACCAAGTTGATTTGGAGAAGGTAGGTTTTTGAACTGATCGCTAAAAAAAAAAAACGCCATGCATAGAACTAGAGCACAAGAATCCAGGGCAGCAATTGAACGCTTGTACATCACGATGCGTCACCTTTTTAATCGGGGGAGCTACAAGCCCATGGGTGTTTCTGGGGAAGGCTTAATTCAAGCTTTGATGGTGCTGAGCCCTGAGATCTATGGGAAATTAACCGATCCAGAGAAAATAGAATTGGATGGCTTGCTTTATGTGATGGAACGCCTTCCCAAAGGCATTGAAGAATGTCGATTTGTGCGCTTGATCAGTAGGGAAGGCTATGAAACTTCCCACCTAACACCCATCGTCCCAGCTCGGAGAAAAAGAAACTGTTATCGCCTAGATGAACAGATTATGTATGTGGAGATGACTCGCGGAAGATCAGATATTTATGATATTCTTACGCACCTCACATTTCTTTACATTGAGTCTCGAAAAATCCAACAAAATAGCACCGATCCCAAAGGGAAAATTTCTTCCAATTGGAAGATGTTGGAGGAATTTGTCAAGCGAGAAAAGTTGGGAGAGGAGTTGGAAATTGAAAGTGCAGCGGCATACCTCAGTCATATAATTGGACGGACCTACGAAGAGACCGTTCATGCGGTACAGAAGTTTGCAGAAAGCAGTAATTCCAATAGCCTATTTTCCATCGTGTACCACCTAGGCAAAATAGCAATGGAGGAATCGAATCAGGGCTTGGATCGAGAAATTAGCTTTTCTGCCACCCTGAGAGAGCGGGTAGGTCATCACGTGTATGGGGAACTTTGGGCCAATCGAATCAAGGAGGCGCTCTTGGATAGAAACTTGATTCATCGTCCCATCCACATCATCTCGGCCAACATGCATAGCGTGCTCAACACGATCTATGCGCATCAAGCATTGGGAGCAACTTCTTTTGAGGAGATTGAGGAGCTTGTAACCGCGATTTCCATCAAGGCAAAAAATAATCAAGGCAAGAAGATTTTAGCCTATGCGGAAAAACAGGGATTCATAGACCTTCCGGATGAGTCGGGAACCAACATTGGTGCGCAACTCATTGATACCGCCCAAATGGACGTCGATACGCTTATTCCTGGAGTGGTTTTACCCAAAGAAAAGGAAAAACGCCCGGTATTTGTAGTGATGGATTATGCCTTTGGAGAGCAGGCCTACGAATGTTTTGATGAGTTGCTCAAGCCGTACAGCAAGGAGGGAAAGAAGTACCCATTAAATGTGGTATCTACCTCCATTATGGGTAAAGCAGGGATTTTACATGGAGGTAAGGGGGATTTGATGGTCCCTAACTCGCATGTCTTTGAAGGCACTGCGGATAATTATCCTTTTCGAAATGAATTAAAAGTCAGTGATTTCAAAGGGTATGGATTGGGAGTTTATTCAGGATCCATGATCACGGTGCTCGGTACCTCCCTGCAAAATCGGGACATCCTTACTTACTTTATGGAATCCTCTTGGAAGGCCGTAGGGTTGGAGATGGAAGGTGCGCATTACCAAAAAGCAATTCAGTCTGCCTCCAAAATCAGATCTAATGTTCGGTCCAATATCAAGGTGTTGTATGCTTATTACGCTTCCGATAATCCACTTGAAACAGGCAGTACGCTCGCTTCAGGTGCATTGGGAATGGATGGGGTGCGTCCGACCTACTTGATTACCTATAAGATTTTAGAGAAACTTTTCGCCAAATAGGTTACTCAATTCAGTAGGCTTTCAGACGCGTGTATTTATTTTTTGGGGAGTTCAGCTCGGGTAGAGTGCAAGAGTTCCAACCTCCAGCCTTGATTTGTTTTAACGGCAGACGCACTCTCGAGCCAATAAACTTCTCTAGGAGTTTCCCCTGCTTTGGTGAAGGTGGCATAATTGTGATACGCCACCCAGGCCCGATCGCCGAAGATTTCAGTTTTTATGAACTCAAATCGGTTAGTACGCGTCACGGGATTGTTCTTTAGGCTCCGCTCACTGAGGTAGGATTTGATAAAATCCATATCCCAAACTTCTCCTTGTTCAAGCAAGATAAAATCAGGCGTATAGTACCGCTCCACGAGGTCAGCATGGTAGGCAGAAAATAAGGAATCGAACGATTCCTGGATGAGCTGATGGATTTCAAGGGTCGCTTGTTTCTTGGAGTTAGTTTGTGCCTGTGCAGCTACTTGAAAAACTAGGGCTAGGATTACGATTAAACTACTTTTTTTCATAGAAAAGGGTTCAGCTTTTAAAAAGAATGATAATTGTGCAACGGGGTTTAAATCAAGCTGAAACTGAAAACTAATTAAAAATCAACTAAGCTTGGTGAAAGCACAAAAAAAAAGTCGGCTAGAAAAGCCGACTTTTAATGAGGGTTGATGCCGAAACTTACTTAGGTAAGATTACGCCTTCTACTACGTGGATGACGCCATTGGTACCTGCAAGATCAGCAGCGATCACTTTAATGCCATTGATCGTTACTACACCACCTTTGATGGCTACAGTCAATTCCTGACCATTCAATGTCTTTACTTTCTGACCGTCTGTTAATTGAGATGACAATACATTACCAGCTACAACGTGGTAAGTAAGAACAGCAGTCAATTTGTCTTTGCTTTCAGGCTTCAATAGACCTTCTACAGTTCCTGCAGGCAAAGCAGCAAAAGCAGCATTTGTTGGTGCAAAAATAGTGAATGGACCTGTTCCGCTCAATGTTTCTACCAAACCAGCAGCAGTTACAGCAGCTACAAGGGTAGTGTGATCAGCGGATCCTACTGCGATATCTACTACCGTGTTGGAAGGAGCTTCTACTACAAGTGTGGTAGAGTCAACAGCAGTTTCATCTGTTGTTTCTTCTTTAGGTGCATTGCAACTTGCTAAGCTGGTAGCTGCAAAACCCAAAAGGGCAAAAGTTACTAGTTTGAAATTTTTCATTGGTATAGTTTTTAAATGTTTACAGATACCGAACTCGGAAACTTGAAATAAGTTTAAAATAAAAAGAAAATCAGGGGGTTAGGACAAAAAAAGCCCTCTGTTTTGTAACAGAGGGCGGTTAAAATTAATAGCCAGCTTTCAAAGGTGGAGGCCCATCAGGAACAATTCCTTTGTAGATATAGTCTCCTTTCTTTTGCTTGAATTCAGTTTTGATTTCGTTTCGCAATACTTCGTTTTGATAAAGATCCACCATCGTCATGGCAAGCGCCTTAGAAGCATAGCCCATGCCTTTGTGACCGATAGACATGCCTACTGAGGCAACAACTGCCCAAGAGTGCCAAGGAGTTCCAGTTGGAGCTACTGTGGCACCCATGCGGATGGTAGGAACCACCCAGCTTACATCGCCCACATCAGTACTTCCACCCATGCTATGTTCCTGCGTTTCTTCCATTGGCTTGATTTCAGAAATCACACCTACTTGCGGTTTGCCATTTGCTTCCTGGATTTTTTTAGCAAAGGCTTGTTCCTCCTCGGTATAGCTGATCGCGCCCAATGCTTCAATATTTTTTTGCATCACGGCCGAACCCGTACGGTTCACTAAAATTTCATGAACTCCTGAAACCAAGGTGATTTTATGATCTACATTGGCCATGATCGCTGCGCCAGAAGCCATTTTTTCTACTTGCTTCCAAACAGGAAGTAAGCCATCTCTGCTCGTGTCTCTTACGCGAACCCAAAGGCGGCTATAGTCTGGCACCACATTGACTACCTTTCCTCCATCTTGGATGTGGTAGTGGATGCGT
>JBILBQ010000146.1:0-4817 GCA_044353615.1 Algoriphagus sp.
CACACAGATGGTAATCGCTTCCATTAGGAACTGCTGCCGGATTTGAAGTGGGGTTGCTCCCAATGCCTTTCGGATGCCAATTTCGCGAGTTCGCTCGGTCACGGACACCAACATGATATTCATCAAACCAATAGCAGCACCCAGAAGGGTGATGAAGCCGATGCCAAAGCCGCCGATGCGCAGGTAGCCGGCCACTTCCTCCAAGCTTTCCGCTACGGACTCACTCTTGGCCAATTCGAAGGAATCCTCCTGTGCCACGCGATCCTGACGAATCTTGCGCATGATGCCTGTTGCCTGCCCCATCTCGTAATCTATTTTTCCGGGATCGGAAGCCACGCCTGTGATGCGGTAGTTGAAGGTACCTCGAAGATCTAGTCTGGCTGCATTGTCAATTGGGATCAAAATTTGCCGATCGGCACCCTGATCCTGACCTACGCCCCCTTGCTTGTCCAAAACCCCGATAATGGTGTAGGGCCGTCCAAAGATGGTAATGGATTCATTGAGGGCTTCTTCACCTCCGGTAAACAAGGTTTCTTCGAGCTCCTTGCCGATGATCGCCACGCTATTGCCATACTGTACTTCCATCTGGGTGAAATTTCTTCCTTCCAGCAACTTCATGGCTTTAATGGCAATGTAGTTCTCATCGCCACCACGAATTCGAATGTTTGGGTTGGTTTTTTTGGAGCCACGTTTGATCTCTGCGATGCCCGAAACAGTTGTAAATACAGTGGATATCCCGATAGTTGCATAATCTTCCTTGAAACTTACTGCCTCACGAAAGGTGATGGGCGGATAAGTTTTTTCAGTTTTGCCTTCTTGTACGACCCTACCACCACTGGAACCACTATTCCGAATGTCAAAGGAATTAGCGCCTAAACCTGCAAAACTCTCCGCAATCTGAGCTTTGATGCCGTCAATGGCGGTAAGCATCCCCACCAAGGAGGAGATTCCGATAGCGATGATGGCTCCTGTCAACACCGTTCTAAGTAGGTGTAACCTTACCGAGGTGAGGGCTTCGCGGACATTTTCGATCAAATTCATGGAATGTTCGTTTTGGAACAGCTAATACTAGTTGGTACTACTTCTTTCCCTGAAGTATAGGTAAAAAAAAGAATTGAGCGCAAGTTACTTGGGTTTTTTTGAGGAGAACGAAATTTTGCCACTTTTTTTAACTACTGGCACACTACTCATAATCTAGAGAGCCAAGAGACTTGGCTCGTTTTCTAGCATTTTTATTTTTTCGCTCGCAAAGCCGCGAAGGCGCAAAGAAATCTAACGGTCAGAAGACTCTTGTCCCTTGTCTCTTTTTTTCTTTTCTCTCGCAAAGGCGAAGAGACGCAAAGAAATCTAACGGTCAGCAGACTCTTGCTTCTTATCTCTTTTCTTCTTTTTGCTCGCAAAGGCGCAGAGGCGCAAAGAGATCTAACGGTCAGCAGACTCTTGCTTCTTGTCTCTTGTTTCTTGTCTCTTGTTTCTTGTCTCTTGTCCCTTTCTTCTTTTCGCTCGCAAAGGCGCAGAGGCGCAAAGAGATCTAACGGTCAGCAGACTCTTGCTTCTTGTCTCTTGTTTCTTGTCTCTTGTCTCTTGTCCCTTTCTTCTTTTCGCTCGCAAAGGCGCAGAGCCGCAAAGAAATCTGATCGCAAACGAATCTTATTACTTGATACTAGCTACTAGATACTTGATACATTTTCTAATCAAACAAATACCAGCTTATTCCAAGATCCAAGAAGGACCGGTAGCCGGTGTAGTCTGGAGTGACGAAATAGCCTTCTTGGGCCATCAAACCGGCATTCAGGTGGTTATACTTGAACAATACCCGAGTTCGGTTGATCCGGAAATCCAGGAATAGATCCAGCACGGGGTAGCCCAGCACCTCAAAGTTATTTTGCAAATGAAACTGCTGCAGGGAAGGCTGGTAGGCATCTGCAAAAAAGGAAGACCGAAAACGTACATCAACCCCCATCTGCACGTACACATTGTCGTCAAAAAGCGGCCCATCAAAATACACCTTGGTGTTGTTATACCATGCAGGAATTCGAAGCGCATCTGCCGACTCCCCACTCACCTTGGTGTAGATCAGTTCGGAATCTATCCGAAATTTTTTCCCGACAGGAATAGAAGTCTTTAACGATGGCATAAACAAAAACGCTTGTCCTGTGGCTTGCTGGGCTTTCAAGTCAGTTCCGATATAAACAAAATTGTTCACTCGTGTCAGTGTCAAACTGGGGCGCAACTGGATTTTTTTCAAGGGCACTTTCACTGTTCCCTTCAACTGATCTACTCCGATATCATTAAAATCATTGCTCCACTCCCGATGATTCCCTCGGTATTGCTGATGAAATAGGCTGGGTTTGTACAAGGCTTTGGTATAGTCCACATCTAGCCAAGGGGATATAAATAGCCCATGCAATCGAAAGTTGCCCGGCAGCAAATACTCCCCATCTGCCTGCAGCTGCCAGGTATCGGAAAGCTTGCCAATCAACTCCCCACCTACATACACCTCGGTGAAAGTACGTGTAGGATCCGTCAGCTGCGGAGACCAGCGGTTGCCGTTTCGCAGCTTTGCATAGGTGTTGTAATAAAAGCCTTTATAGGTTCCCTTGAGTCCCAACTCATTTCTCCACTCCGCAAAGTCATTTCGGTTTTGGGTGCTATCGGGATCAATCAAGCGCTCTTTAGGATAAAATAAACCGTCCGAACCGCTGAGCAAGGATTCAAAAACTAGGGCTTGGATTTTTCGATCCAGCACATGGTAAAACTGAAGGCCATTGCCAAGTTTGAACTCTTGATACAGGTGGTATTCCTGTCTCAGCTCTCGAGCCCGGGACTGCTGCAGCCAAACCTTGGCGTCCTCATAGGTGAAGTAGAGCGAAGTAGAATCCACCGACGTAGGAATGATGCCCCCAATCTCATTGACAACGTGGTTCATCCGGGAAAAGGAACCTAGCAGCCAATACCTGCCATTTTCAGAGCGGTAGTTGGTATGCAAGGAATAGGCATTTTGCACCACCATGTTATCCTCCCGTTTGGAAGGATTCAGTGTTTTGCGCACCCGCTGCGTGGAAAAATCAAATCCAATATTCCAGCGCGGGTTCACGTTTCGCGCAAAGGATAAGTCGAGCAAATTCCGGTGGCCTCCCCCAAAAAACGCGGCCATTTCCGTAAATGGGGACTTGCTATCGTAGTACTTCCGCTGAGATGGGTCCTTGAAATAGAGGTCGTAGGCATCAAAGCCAGAGCTCAACCCGATTTGATCGGGAAGGCCAAAGTAAACCGGCTTTGCAGCAGATCCAATGTTTCCAAGGTCCTGGTACTTCCAGCCCGACTTGGCTACTGGGTCGTAGTTGTGGAAATTGTTGAGCAGCGTATCCACCTCATAGAGAACCAGACTGTTGCGCTTGATGGCCTGCTCGTAAAAATAGAGCGTAGTTTTGGGACCATACACCTGCTTGGTACTATCGTCCAAAAGAGTACGCCGCCCTTCTGGATCTTCTACTTCCTTGGGATCAGCCAGTTGCTTCCCGGAACGAGCAGCAGCTGGATTACCTGGATTTACAGGTTGCGTGGGACGAGGAATGGGGCGCTGTCCAAAAGCAGCTTGTGCTACGACTAGGAGTATAAATACCGAAAGACTGAGGAGCTTCCTGATCACGGGTGAAGAAGGTTTTTTCGTAGCCTTTGGAGCAGCGGCGCCTCTTGACTTGGGTCGAGCGCTACCTGTATGGGCAAGGCAAAAATCGGAATTTTCGACCACATTTCGGTTGCGGCAAAGGATTTAAGTTTCACTGCGTCCTTTTCAGTGGTGAGCAGCACGGCATTTTTCCCCTTTTCTTGTCCAAGAACCTCCAAAATCTGCCCTGCACCTTCCGGTTTGTAGGCATAGTGGTCTGAAAAAGAAAAGGTATCTACTACCGTAAATTGTTGCTTGCAATAGTCAAAAAACGGCCAATTATCCGCTAGACCTGCAAGGGCAATAACCGAAGTAACACCGGTTCGCTCAGGCCCACATACCTGATAAGGCTCCCCATAACTGGTGGAAGAATACAAGAGCAGTGCATCTGCATTCAGGTAAGGAGACAGGCTTTGTGCCAACTTATTTTTCTCATCCAAACTCAGTTCAGCAGGGCACTTGGTGACCACCACCACATCCGCACGCTTCGCACCTGCCCGAGACTCCCGAAGTCGGCCCATGGGAAGTAGATAGTCTTTGGAGAAGGGCGAATCGTAAGGAGTCAAGACAATTCGAAAATCAGGATTCAGCTTCCGGTGTTGAAAAGCATCGTCCAAAATAAGTAGCTGAAGTTCGGGAAGGAGTTGCTTTATTTTTTGCGTAGCTCCTACCCGATCTTCCCCCACAAAAACAGGAATCGCTTCCTTAAATTGGGTGAAGAGTTGCAAAGGTTCGTCCCCCACTTCTGCAGCTGAACTACTCGGAAGCACTTGACCAAAGCCGGTGGTTTTCCGCCCATACCCACGGCTCAGCGTAGCGAGCTTCACCTCATCCCGTAGTTGGCGTACCAAAAATTCCACCCAAGGTGTTTTGCCTGTCCCACCAACAGACAAATTCCCAACCACCAGCGTGGGGATTGGCGATTTCTGACTTTTCAGCAGTCCTCGGTCAAACAGGAAGTTTCGTGCCGCAGTAATCCCATGAAAAAGAAAAGCTGCCGGAGCGAGAAGGTAGGCGTACCAAGGCATTGAATAGAATTGCTATTTTTGTTCAAATTAAAGAAAAAAATGGGATACCGCATTCAGGATATACTTTCCTTCCTCGACCAGCTCGCGCCTCCAGCCTACCAGGAGTCCTACGACAATGC
>JBILBQ010000147.1:0-4803 GCA_044353615.1 Algoriphagus sp.
ATCAAAGTTTGGGTAGGAGCTATTTCTGAATTTACCTACTCCGAGTTTGCCATCTTCTATCCCCTTTCTTTACTTTCTTACTTGGGTCAAGATGCCGTGAATCCGTTGCTGTACTATCCACTTCAAGTTGCCAATCTATTTGAGCTGGTGTATTGTGCACTGATAGTCATTTTTCTCCGTCAAGAGCTTTCCTTTTCTACCTTCCAGAGTATAAAAGTCGGGCTGGGCTCCTATGCTGTCTCGCTGCTCTTCTGGATGGTCTTGATTTTGTTCCTCACGCTGAATTTTACCTGATTATGAAGAAGATCATTCTTTCCGTTTTAGTATTGGGGCTTTTGGCTTCAGCAGCCTGGCTGATTTTTTCGGTTCAACAAAAGAAGGATGCGGCGGCTGAAGCAGAAGTCCGTGCAGAGGCGATTCCTAAAGTACGATTGACTACACTTTCAGGAGACACTTTGTCTTTACCTTCATTGAGCTCGGGCGTCGCTACTGTGTTAATTTACTTCAATTCTACTTGTGAACTCTGCAAGATTGAATTGAAATCAATTGGCGAGCATACTTCGGAGTTTGATAGTGCCAATATATTGCTCGTCAGCTCTCAGGAGCCTTCAGAAATAGTCGAATTTCACAACAATAATTCGTTGAAAAATTCTTCAAATGTCTACTGGCTGATAGACGGGGAGATGGAAGTTGCCACCCATTATGGGGTCCGTTCTGTTCCAGCTATTTTCTGTTATGATCCAATAGGAAAGCTGCAAGGCAAGTTTCAAGGAATTGTAAAAGTTGACCGTATTTTAGACCGATTGGGGATTTCTAAAGTAGCCATACCATGATCATGTCGGAGCGAAAACTACGGAAATACTACGTTGCACAACTCGGTGAATACACTTGTGGACTTGCCTGCCTTAGTACATTGAGTATATTTCATGGAGGCGAAGTGTCACAGGAAAAGTTGCGTGACATCAGCGGCACAACCACCTCAGGTACTAGCTTGCTAGGCATGATCCATGCGGCCAAGGAAATTGGGTTTGAAGCCAAAGGATTCGAAGCTGATCTTTCCCATTTGAAAGAACTGGAATCTCCTGTGATTCTTCATGTTGTGCTGGACAAAGTCCGGGAGCACTTCGTTGTGTTTTTTGGTCATCAAGAGGGTAAGTTTTGGGTTAGCGATCCGGGCTCGGGTATCCTAGCTTGGGACGAAAACACCCTACTTGAGGTCTGGAAATCTAGAGTTCTTCTTCAGATCAAACCTTTAGAAGGGTTTCAGACCCAATCTGGACAGACCCGATACAAGTGGGAATGGTTCAAATCCCTCATCGCGGAGGATATTCCAGTCTTGATGGTATCTGCGGTCTTGGGTACGTTGATGGCGGTTACTGGACTTTCTACGGCTATATTTTCCCAGCGGCTAATCGACGACTTTCTTCCCAATGAAAACTACCAAAAAGCCATTTTGGGAGTTATTGCTTTGGGGGTTTTACTTCTCTTTCGCTCCGTGTTGGGCTACTTTCAGGGGGTCTTTATGGCTAGGCAAGGTAGGGATCTCAACCTTCGGATTGTTTCATCTTTTATTCATAAGATCCTGCGTCTTCCCATGAAATATTTCAAAGGCTTCAGCACTGGAGACCTGATCGTCAGGATGAACGATTCGCTCCGGATCAAAAATACGGTCGCCATGATTACCGGAACCGTCATTATCAACCTGCTCGTGGTGGTCGTCTCCTTGGCATTTGTCTTTTACCAATCGCTCTGGATCGGCTACCTATGCTTGGCGGGAATTTTGGTATTTCTGTTTACAGGATGGTACTACCATCGGCCCATTTTGGAAAAGCAAAAAGAAGTCATGGCCGCCCACGCGCTCAACGAAACCCAATACGTCGACGGGCTGACGGGCATTCCAATCTTGCGATCCTTTGGGAAAGAGGAAGAGTTTGGCAAGCGGATCGATCAGGTTTATGCCTATTACCAGGATAAGGGCTTCAGTCTGGCGATGTTGGGGAATAACTTCTCCTTTTTTACTCAAATCATCGTGGCGGTTTTTACCGGTTTGCTGTTTGGAATCGGTGTATATCTGGTTTTTGAGAGAAATTTGCTACTTGGAGAATTGATGTCACTTATTCAAGTGGGAAGCTCGATTATACCGGCGGTGGCAGGTCTAGTGGTTGCCAATATTCAACTGCAGGAGGCTAAGGTAGCCTTTGATCGCATGCATGAGGTGGCCGGATTGCCTGTGGAAGATAACCAGGAAAACGGAGGCCAGTCAATTCAAGTTTCTCATACCCTCTTGTCTGTTTCCAATATTGCCTTCCGTTACCCCGGACGAAGTCCGATTTTGAAAGGAGTCAGTTTTGAACTACAACCCAGAGAAAGTTTGGGACTTTTTGCTCCAGTAGGAACCGGGAAAAGTACGCTGGTAGATCTGATCCAAAAATTCTATCTGTCCGAATCTGGAGTGATCCAATTACCCTTTCTGAACAAGGAAAATATCTCCCTTACTGACTGGCGGGCACAACTGGCCGTCGTTTATCAAAAAGAAAAAATTTTCAATAGTACCGTTCTGGACAATATCGTACTCAGCAGCGATCCTAAGGAAATCGAAACTAAAGTTCAAGTTATGAAAGCCCTAGGCTGTTTTTCACTCTTCCAAGATTTGAGTCAAGGTCTGCTTACCCTCTGTGGAGAGGAAGGCAGGAATCTCTCAGGAGGACAGCGGCAAATGGTAGGACTAGTGCGGGCGCTGGTGAAGCAACCCAAGATACTAATCCTCGATGAAGCCACTGCCGCTATGGACTATCGCATGGAGCGGGGAGCGATGGATCTGATCAGAAACTACCTTCATCAAACCGGAGCTGGGCTGCTTCTGATCACCCATCAACCCACTCTTGCCATTACTTTGGATCGCATTCTGATTCTCGAGCAGGGAAAGATCACCGCAAATGATACCCCGCAGCAACTACTGACAACAGAAAACGTATTCTCTTCTGCCTTTCTACACATCCTTCAACCTAAACCCAATTTAGCATGGCAGGCCTGAAGTACTACGAACGCACAAATCTTCTGATCGAGTTGATCGAAAAAAGGAAGACGGGAAGCCCAGGAGAGTTGGCTGGCAAAATAGGTGTGACCAAGAGAATGGTCTATTTCATTTTGGATGATATGCGATTGTGTCTGTCGAGAAAAATCACCTATTCAAAGGAGAAAAAAAGTTACATTTTTTCTGAAGAAACTTGATTTGGTGAAAGATTATTTCACCGACCTGTATTTATGTTTAAGTATTCGAAATCAAATTTTTAACTTAAAACAACAAAATCATGAAAGAATTAAGTATTGAAAGAATGGCGATGGTGACAGGAGGTGGATGGAAAGAGGATGTTTTTGTTGGACTTGCTTGTGGGTCCACGATTGTTTTGCTAGCTACCCCTTTTGCCGCTGGAGCAATATTAACTGGGAATGCATGTGCTGTAGGGTTGATTGGATACGGACTCGGTAAATATTAAAACGGTAGATTATGAAAGAACTTACGATTTTACAAGCAGAAAATATTTATGGTGGCGGGCTTTGCGAAGCTACAGCTGTAGCAGGCTTGGTAATTGCAGTTGCTGATGGCGCAGCATTATTAGGTTGGTTGGCATTAAACCCTGTTGGAGCAGGGATATTGGTAGGAGCCAGCCTTGGACTCGCTGGATATGGTGTATACTGTGCTTTCTCATGAAAACATTAGTCTATCTTGGAGTATTCCTAGCTATAACGCCTTTAAGCGTGATGTTTTTTATACCGGAATATTTTAAAATTTCTATAGGCATACAAGCAATTGGATTGTTCATCCTCGCTGGAGTTTTGGTGAAGAAATTTTTTATTGATAAAGGAAAATCTCAAAATTCTTGAATTTAACAGAACGAAATTACAATCGATTTAAATTTAAACGCTAATTGTTTTACAATTAGCGTTTTTTTCTCCTAGAAGGGATTTTTTCCTGATTTACATACTGTAAGTACCCCTAAAACTCGGACTGGTTATAAGTTGGCAAAACCGCTAACTAAGAGCCAATCCTATGAAAAAAACCAAATTATGAAAGAATTGAGCATTGAACAAATGGAGGGGGTGAGTGGGGGAATGAGTGTAGATTGTGGGATTGCAATAGCTGCCCTTGGATTTGGAACAATAGCCATCGGTGCCTTAACTGGCGGAATAGGTTTTTTTGGTGCAATTACATTGATGGAATTAGGGCTTTCGAGTGTTGCGTTTATGAGAACATGTGGGCCATCAGATTTTAAATAATAAAAAAATGGGGAGTCGCACTAAAAGATTTATTACTAGAGTTATTGTTGGGCTTTCATTATTTGTATCCTTATTTCTTTTAGATCAAATAAATGAAAGTAAAATGAAAGGACTTGCGCCTGCAATAAATATCATGTACATATTGGTTTTTTTAGCTGTGATTAATGAGGCTTACATTTATTTCAAAAAAAAGAGTTTTACTTAAATATTTGTAATTATTATTCTTAGTGAAAATATGTGTTTCATTAATATAGAGAGCCTTGAATATTCTTATTAATGTTAATATTGAAAATGTCAATTGATCTGGCCTGAAGTACTACGAGCGCACAAATCTTCTTATCGAGTTGATTGAAAAAAGGAAGACTGGAAGCCCAGGAGAGTTGGCTTGCAAAATAGGCGTGACCAAGAGAATGGTCTATTTCATTTTGGATGATATGAGATTGTGTTTGTCGAGAAAAATCACCTATTCAAAGGAGAAAAAAAGTTACATTTTTTCTGAAGAAACTTGATTCGGTGAAAGATTAT
>JBILBQ010000065.1:0-15803 GCA_044353615.1 Algoriphagus sp.
TGCCATCGCTGAGGTACTGCAGGTCGTCGTTGTAATCCAAGTCCACATAGGTGGCGGATGTTTCGGATAGCACGAGCTTACTTTCTCCAGTGCTCGCGTTGGCCTGCAACAGGTCCAACTGATTTTGAAGTCGATTGAGGCGAATAAATGCGAGCTGGTTTGGATCTTGGGTCCAGTACAAGCGAGGCAGGTACTGATCTGCTTCAGGACCCGCATCCATTTTTTGCACTTTTTTGGAGGCTAGGTCTACGACATGAATCGAAACCAATGCATTTTTTTCGCCTGCCTTGGGGTACTTAAACTTGTAGTCTTGTGGGTAGAGTGGGCCCCAGGTTTGCATGTTGAACTCCTGTACCTCACTTTCGTCAAATCGGATAAAGGCAATTTTTTTGCCATCTGGGGACCATTTGAAGGCTTGGGCCATGGAGAATTCCTCCTCATACACCCAGTCTGCAGACCCGTTTATGATGCGGTTGGTTTCCCCATCGAAGGTAAGCTGGCTGACGTTGTTGGTGGCGAGATCGGTCACATACAGGTTGTTGTCCTTGACAAAAGCTACCTGATTGTTGTCTGGAGAAAGGGTGGCATAAGAGATTTTTTCTCCCTGCATCAGCTGCTGCTTTTGACCAGATGCGATATCGACCACATAGAAAATCCCTTTGGAAGAGCGTCGGTAGATGGACTCGACATCCGTAGCCAAGAGGGCCTTGGATTCATCGGTATTGAAACTGTAATCCGAAAATGCGATTCCCAATGCTTGCCCATCCAGAAGTACACCGACTTCTTCTCCTGTAGTGACCTTGATTTTAACTACGACTGGAGCGCCATTTCGCTGAACCAGGGAACTGTAGTAGTTGCCATCTTTCATCCAGTTGATGCCATACACCGATTTTTGGGAGAAGGTTCCTTTTTTAAAGACGTCCTCCAAACTTACCTTTTTAGGAGTTTGTGCTTGAAGCGAAAAGCTGAACGCAGCCAAAGTGCAGCAAAGCAGTACGCGGAATTGCCAATTCTTACTCATATTTTTTTATTTTTGGATACAGATCCGGTGAATAGAAAGGCCTAAAGATATAAAATGGCTGAGGGATTCTAAATCTTTGGAGCGTAAACAGAAAATAAGCTATTTCGCAGCATAAATTTTTCCCCCATGAAGAAGAAAATTGCTTTGGTCACCGGAGGCTTTACAGGTGAATCCATAATCTCCCTGAAAAGCGCTGCTGTCGTAGAAAAAACCATTGACCGAGCCCTTTATGAGGTCTTTACAATCTACATCTATCCAGGAGATTGGTACCATTTGACCGCTTCAGGTGAGAAAATTGCCGTGGACCTCAATGATTTCAGCCTGCAGTTGGGGGATCAAAAAATCACCTTTGATGGGGTATTTACCATCCTCCATGGTTCTCCAGGTGAAGATGGCAAGCTGGCGGGCTACTTTGACCTGCTGGGTATCCCCTACACGACTTGTGACCAACTGACGTCTGCGATTACGATGAACAAGGGTTATACCAAGGCCATAGTGCAGACCATCCCCGAATTACAGGTAGCTCGATCCATGCAGCTATTTGAGCAGGAATCTACTGCTGCAGCTAGAATTCAGGAAGAACTTCAATTGCCCTTATTCATCAAGCCCAACAATGGCGGAAGTTCCATTGGCATGAGCAAGGTAAAGACTTGGGAAGAATTACCTGAGGCATTGGACAAAGCTTTTGCAGAGGACTCCCAGGTATTGGTGGAGGAATTTGTCTCCGGAAGGGAATTTTCAGTGGGGATATTTAAAGCGAATGGCCAAGTTACCGTCTTGCCTGCAACGGAAATTGTCAGCAGTCGGGAGTTTTTTGATTACGAGGCCAAGTATGTACCCGGTGTATGTAAGGAGATCACTCCAGGCCGCATGAATTCGGAGGAGGTAGCACGAGTGGAACGTATCTCAAAAAAGGTATATGCCGTGCTCAACTGCAAGGGAGCGGTTCGTATCGATTATTTTCTACAGGAAGACACGGGGGCTTTTTATTTTATAGAGATCAACACAGTTCCTGGACAAACCGAGACGAGCTTGATCTCGCAGCAGGTGAGGGCAACTGGAATGGAATTACGCGATTTTTATACCCTCCTGATTGAGGAAATGTTTGCAGCCGCTTCCAAGAAGTAAGTGGTTATTTGAGTAAGATTTGCTTTTCCTTTCTTCAAAAGGCGGCATTTTTTGCAATAAGTTCTATTTTTGTGAAAGTATGCAATCGCTAATGATTCAAAAGTTATTTCCACTAGACAAAAACTACATCCTTCGGCAGGCCCAATCGGTCATGGAAGAGGAGTTGTTGGACCAGATGGTGGTTGAATTAAAAGCGTCTTACACCCAGCTCTACAATCCTTTGCAGCTGATGGATCAAACCTACCGCTTGATTTTGGAGCGAAATGAGTTTCCTCGCGAGCGGATTCGATTGATTTACAGACAACTTTGTGGTGTCTACCGCTACCGTCACGGAGACAATCAACTGGAGCTCCTATTTGATGGGCGCACGCATATTGAAAAGTTTCAAGAAGACTGGACAGCCTCCTTGTTGGGCTATGTGCGGCAGTTGGGACAGCACGAGCCCTATGTGAAAACCCTACTTCGGATGACGGTTTTGCACGACACCGAATCCCGTGCCGAATGGGCGGAGAACCATTGCAAGGCCTTTATCAACCAATTTTTTGAGTTGAAAGTCATCAAAAGACAAGGCGAACTGCTGCTGAAGGTCTCCTAATTCCCCAAGATTTTTTTAGATGGGATCCCTTAGAAATTCGGGCTAAGCAGGTACTTGCTGTAGAATTCATCGATCACTTTGACAGCTTCAGTAGCAGTGTCTACCACACAAAAAAGGTCTAGATCGGATTCACTGATGTAGTGCAGGTCGTCTTGCAGGAGTCTACTTTTGATCCAATCCACCAATCCACTCCAATAATCTTTGCCAACCAATACAATCGGGAAACGACCAATCTTGTTGGTTTGGATCAGGGTAAGTGCTTCAAAAAACTCGTCTAGCGTACCAAAACCGCCAGGCAAGACGACAAAGCCCTGGGAGTAGCGGACAAACATGACTTTGCGAACAAAGAAATAGTCAAAGTTGAGCAGCTTGTCTCGGTCGATGTAGACGTTGTTAAACTGTTCGAATGGGAGTTGAATATTGAGTCCTACGGATTTTCCTCCTTCCGAGAAAGCACCTTTATTGCCAGCTTCCATGATGCCTGGGCCTCCACCCGTGATCACTCCATAGCCATGGCGCACGAGTTTGGCGGCGATTTCTTCGGCCATTATGTAGTAGTTATGTTCTCTTGGTGTCCGGGCGGAACCAAAAATGGTGACGCAGGGGCCTATTTTTGCCAACTTATCAAAGCCTTCTACAAACTCAGACATCACCTTAAAAATGGCCCAGGAGTCGGCGCTTTTTATTTCATTCCAATCCCGTTCTTTAAAGGCTCTACGGATACGATCTTCGGAATTGGGTTGTTCTAGTTCACTCATTTGGACAGTTGTTTTGGTTCAAGAATACGATTCCTGAGGGTGAAAGATCAAAAATTGCAAAAAATTCTCGTTAACTAGTTGGGATACAGCGGGAAAAAATCAATTCTCATTCTGGTTTAAATACCCGAAAGGCCTGCTAATTTTGTCCAATAACTAAGATGAGATGAATCTTTTTGAAAAGTCCCAAGCTGTAGAAACCCTATTTGGGGAGTTGGAGGAGCAATCCAAGCAATTCCATGCAGAAGCGGGGATGGGTTGCATTTCGGGATGTGGCTTTTGCTGTTCCAATCCAGAAGTGCCTGCATCGGCATTGGAGTTTTTGCCCTTGGCGTTTGACTTGTATGACAAGGGGCAGGCAGAGGAGCTTGCTGCTCAGCTTGCCGCCACCCAGTCCAAGGGAGTTTGTGTGGTGTATCGAGCCCAATCTCCCGATTTAAGCAAGGGCTTTTGTGGAAATTATACCAAAAGGGGCTTGATATGCCGAGTTTTTGGCGCTTCGGCGCGGATGAACACGAAGACCAATCAAAAGGAGCTCATTACCTGTAAGCAGCTCAAATCGGAGCGGCCAGCCGCTTTTCAAGCGGTGAGTGCCCGGATCAATGCCGATCTGGATATTCCTTTGGCTCCAGCCTACTACACCCGACTCAAAGACATCGACGAGGCACTAACGGTACTGCAGCCTGTAAATGAAGCGATTTTGTTGGCCTTGGAACTGGTCTTGCGCTACCGATTCTACGAGGAAGAGGATAATGCGAGCTAGTGGTTTTAGGCATCGCTTTTTTAAGTATATTCGGTGATTCATAGGAGGACTTTCCCCACAACTAAACTTTCGGTATGGTGAATTTTGCTGAGATTATTCAAACCATCAAATCCCTGGTTGAGACTAGAATTGAACTGGTCAAGTCAGACATTCAAGACCAATTGGTAGGGATGCTTTCTCGATTGATTTTACTGATCCTCATTGGGTCAATTGGCTTGGTTTCGGGCTTGTTTCTTTCCTTGTCGTTGGCTTTTTACATCAGTCAGGTAACTCAAACTCCCTACCTAGGATTCTTGGTTGTGGCAGTTTGCTACTTAGTCGTAGTCGTATTTTTGTACCTCACCAAGGACTCGGTAGGGTTTCAGCAGCGGTTCAACGCTTTTTTGAAAAAATTTATTTTCAATTCACTTCCACGAAAAAACTCCAATGAGTAAAGAACTTGAACAAAAATCAGCTGCATTGGAGAAAGCTTTGGAAAAGCAATTGAGCAGCTTCAAAAAAGGATCTGAAGACTGGGTCAAAGTAGGCGCTGCAGTAGCCGTAGGTGCTTTGGTGGTCTATGGACTCACGCAACTGAGCCACCGAAAGAAAGAAAAAAATACAGATAAAGCGATTGAGGTTTTGGAGCGGGAGGGCTTACTCAATCCAGAAATTAAGGAGCGGCTTACGCAACCTAAAAGTTCCTCTATTTGGACGAGCTTGGCTCAAAAAGTGCTCTTTTTGGGACTTGCGCTCGCAAAGGATAAGCTTTACGAACAATTTTTTGCCGAATCCGAAAAACCTGCTGAGAAGAAGGAGATTTGAGGTCTAGACAACATTTGAGGTTTAACAAACCTCGAATGTTTTAATTTAAAAAGAAATGTGCTGGGACAACTGAAACCTTCGTGGTCTTGGAGAACATTTGAGGTTTAACAGACCTCGAATGTTTTTGAAACCTTCGAGGTCTTGGAGACCTCAAAGGTTAGACATTGATCAACGACTCTCGTCTACGCATTTTGCCGGCAGGCACTCCATACATCATCTTGAATCTTCGGCAGAAATAGGCCGTGTCTTTGTAGCCCACTTCTTTGCCAATGGTGCGGATGGATTTTTTGGTGGTGCGCAGTAAATCAACCGCTGCCTCCAATCGCTGGTATTCGATGTAGTCCTGGGGATTGATTCCGGTGAGCATCTTGAAGTACTGTCCTACATAATCTTCCGATACATTGGCAATTTTGGCCAGTACCTTGTTGGATAAGTCACCCCCAATATTGCTTTTGATGTAGTTGAACAGGTCAATCAATCGTGGATCCTTGAAGTAGGTAGCGTTGGTGGAGAGCTCTTCGGTGAACAGTCTGTTTTTGAGAATGTGACGCAGGAGCTCGATGACCAAGACCTCTGTCATTGCCTTCAATCCTCTTTCCTTTCCCACTCCTGTGCTTTCAATTTCTTTCATTAAATCCTCCACCAAAGTGGTGATTCGGTCATTGAATCGGATGATAAAGGGAGGAATGTCTAGGGAGTTGAAAAAGTTGACCACATCAAATACCTTAGATTCAAACTGAAACACAGAGATGCAGTCTTCTTCGGCAGATTTAATGTCTTTGTAGCTGATGCTTTGCAAGTGCTTTCTTTTGGTCTCCGCAAATTGCTCCCCAGCAACTTCTTGCTTGGAGGTTTTGGTTCCAAAGGTGAGGTTTGTCTTGCGGTCTTTGGGAAGGAAAATTACCTCGCCCTCATTCACTAGCTCTTGATCATCCCCAAATTTTAAGCTTCCATGATGAAGCAGGACCAGTGTGTTCTCGTGTTCTTGGTAGTTTGAAACGGTAACTGGTCTTTCGATTTTGTAGTTGCTGCCTTTCAAAAAGCGCACTTGCACCGACTCGATGACTTTATTGTAATACTCCATAGCCGAATAAAAATTTATTCCTAAAAATATGATTTTTCCAATTACAAAACTGCATTTTAGAATTAAAAAATTCCAATCACTAAAAAATAGGGAGTAATTTTTGACTAATTACTCCCTTGTCAATCCTTCTTAATGTATTATTTCAAGACCCCTCTAGATATTACGATGCGCTGTATTTCTGAGGTGCCTTCGTAGATCTGGGTGATTTTGGCATCGCGCATCAGGCGTTCTACATGGTATTCTTTCACATAACCATAGCCTCCGTGCACTTGTACAGCTTCGACGGTTACGCTCATTGCAACTTCAGAGGCATACAATTTGGCCATTGCAGAGGCGTGAGCATAATCTTTACCTTCGTCTTTGAGCCAAGCAGCTTTGAAGACTAGAAGTCGAGCAGCTTCGATTTGAGTAGCCATATCGGCCAACTTGAACTGAATGGCCTGGTGTTGGCTGATGGGCTTTCCAAAAGCTTTCCGTTCCTTGGAGTAGGCTAATGCCAGTTCGTATGCTCCCGAGGCGATACCCAGCGCCTGAGCAGCGATTCCTATTCGGCCTCCATTGAGGGTTTCCATAGCAAAGGTGAACCCGAATCCTTCCGCGCCAATTCGGTTTTGAACAGGGATTTTTACATCTGTAAAAAGTAAGGAGTGGGTATCCGATCCGCGGATGCCGAGCTTATCCTCTTTCTTGCCCACTACAAATCCTTCCCAGCCTTTTTCTACAATAAATACAGAGATGCCTTTGTGTCCCTTGCTAGCATCAGTTTGTGCGATGACGAGATAGATGGAGGCGGATGAACCGTTGGTGATCCAGTTTTTGGTTCCATTCAAGAGGTAGTAGTCGCCTTCGAGTGTTGCGTTAGTTTGCTGAGAGGTGGCGTCCGAACCCGCTTCCGGCTCGGATAGGCAGAAGGCGCCCAGTTTTTCCCCTGTAGCCAACTTGCTTAGGTACTTTTGTTTTTGTTCTTCCGAACCATATTTCTCCAATCCCCAGCAGACCAAGGAGTTGTTGACGGACATGGATACGGATGCCGAGGCATCAATTTTGGAGAGCTCCTCCATCGCAATGACATAGGAAAGGGTGTCCATTCCTCCGCCCCCGTAGGCGGGATCCACCATCATGCCCATAAATCCAAGGGCTCCCATCTTTTGGATTTGTTCGGTTGGAAATCGGGCTTCGGTGTCTCGTTCGATTACTCCAGGGAGCAATTCAGTTTGGGCAAAATCTCTAGCAGCTTCTTGTACGGCGAGCTGCTCTTCGGTCAATTGAAAATTCATGGGACGGATATGGGTTTATTTCTGTTTCAATTAAGCTAAAAAAGAAAAGGGACATCAGTCCCTTTTCGAAGTAGTGTGTGAGCGATTAGTCTCTGTTTCCAAAGAAAACAAAGATGTAATAAGCAAGCGTTACCAAAGAGGCCATTGCGGCAACCAAGTAGGTTCTCGCAGCCCAGTTGAGCGCGTCTTTGGACATTTCGTACTCAGAAGGAGTGACTACATTTCGAGTTTTCACCCAAGCTAGGGCTCTGTTGGAGGCGTCAAATTCTACTGGAAGTGTCACCAATGTGAAGAGTGTCATGACGGAATAGGAGCCTACGACCAAATACCCAATGAATTCGTAAGGTAGACCTAATGCAAATCCACCAAACAAAGAGGCAATCAGCACGAAATTCAAGACTTTGCTGGAGATATTTTGGATAGGCACCATGGCAGAGCGCATGGTCAACCAGGAATAGGCAGTGGCATGCTGTACGGCGTGACCGCATTCGTGCGCAGATACAGCAGTAGCAGCAGCATTTCTTCCATAAAATACATCTGGAGAAAGGTTGACAGTCTTGTCTGCTGGATTGTAGTGGTCGGTGAGCTGTCCTTCTACACAAGTAACGCGCACATCATGAATGTTGTGGTCGGCAAGCATGAGCTTGGCGATTTCTTCTCCAGAAAGGTTGGCCTGAAGAGGCGTTTGGGAGTACAACTTAAATTTACTTTTCAATTTGCTGCTGACCACAAAACCGAGGATAGCAAATACGATGACGATAAGGATAATCATGTCTAGTTTATTTTAACTGGGTGTAACTACGAATTTAAGAAACGAAAGGTTTTTTCCAAGCGGGAATTTTTAGCATGAGTATCCAGCTAATTAGTCCCACTCCTAAAACCAAGAGCATTTGGGTGCCGTGGATGATGGCTGCAAATATTTTGCCATCGGCTTCAGGAACTCCAAACACCACTAAAATATAGGCGACCAACGCGTGAAAAGTGCCAATTCCTCCTTGAACAGGGGCAATCATGCCAATAGTTCCCATAACCATCACGAGAAGCACCTGACTTCCCGACAAATTGGCAGCCGACTCAATCCCTTGAGAAACAGTATAAAGGGTTAGGAAATAAATGATCCAGATGATCACCGAACTGATCCAAAAACCCATGGGATTTTTGAGGTGGCCAATGGCGCGAACGCCAGAAAGTAGCTGCCTGAAGAATACCTGAAATTTGTTGACCAGGCCGTGGTTGCGGTATTTCTTGCGCAACAGGTACAGGAAAAGGAGGAAAACTGCAGCCCCGCCTAGCAGAAGTGGAAGCTTATCCAGGAGGGAGGAGGTGAGTGATGATAGATTGACGAGTTGCCCGGCTAATGAAATAAATAATTCATTTTCGAGCAGGAAGGCGATAAAGATCGTTCCTGCCAAAAAAAGGAGGTCGACACTCCGTTCGACGAGGACGGTACCGATTGCCTGTCCGAGAGGAATGCCATTGTTGCGCGTCAATACCGTGCATCGCGCGACTTCGCCGGCTCTTGGTATGAGGAGATTGACTAGGTACCCCACCATTACGGCATGGTAGGCTCGATTGGCGCTGACGGGTGCTTGGTCGGCTTCATTGCGTATCAGTAGTGACCAGCGCCAACCTCGGATCCAGTAGCCCAACCAGGCGATGAAGAGGGAGAGCAGGATCCAAAACCAATTGCTCGAAGCAAGCTGCGCTTGGAGTTGTGTGAACTCAATGTCGCGGTACAAAAACCAAAAAATCCACAGGGCAACACCCAGGGAGAGCGCCACTTGCAAGAGTTGTTTGATTTTGGGATGCATCGTCAAATGAGTTGGTTTTTATCGTCTGGAAATACTAGGATTGGCTGGTGAGTTTTGGCTTCTTCAGGGCTCATGCCTGCATAGGAGATGATGATTACTACATCGCCTACCGCTGCTTTTCGGGCTGCAGGGCCGTTGAGGCAGACCGTCCCGGAGCCGCGCTGTCCTTTGATGACATAGGTTTCGAGGCGCTCCCCGTTGTTGACATTGACCACCTGTACTTTTTCATTTTCGAAAAGCTGGGCTGCATCCATCAGGTTTTCATCTAGGGTGATGGAACCAACATAATGCAGTTCAGCCTGGGTGATTTTTACCCGGTGAATTTTTGATTTTAAGAGTTGGAGTTGCATGTGGTTTAGTTTTCGCGCTGCCAAATTAGGCAATAATGGGCAAGTTATCGATCAGTCGTACCTGGCCAACAAAAGCAGCGATGCAGATGGACTGAGGACTTTCCCTGCTAAACGACTCAAAAATTTCAAATGTTTCGGGATGCAGCAGGGCGAAGTATTCCAATTCACAGTTTGCAGCACTGGAAAAGGCAGCAGCCGTGTCGGATTGGACCTGTTTCCAAGACTCACCTGCTAGCAGTCGTTCCTTGGCTTGACTGAGTTGCTGGTACAAAAGTAGTGCTTGCTGGCGCTCCTCTGGGTTGAGGCGCATGTTGCGTGAGGACATGGCTAGGCCGTCTTTTTCTCGACGGGTAGGCAGCACTTCGATACTTAAATCAAAGGATAGATCCTGAACAAGGCGCTTGATGACAGCAACTTGTTGCAAGTCTTTTTGTCCAAAGAATGCGCGGGTAGGCTGGATGAGGTGAAATAGTTT
This sequence comes from Algoriphagus sp., assembly GCA_044353615.1. Taxonomy (GTDB): domain Bacteria; phylum Bacteroidota; class Bacteroidia; order Cytophagales; family Cyclobacteriaceae; genus Algoriphagus. Next base: position 10,064 of record JBILBQ010000065.1, read on the forward strand.
GGATACCACAAGCCCCACTCCATTGAAATGGCCTAGGCGACAGGCTCCTTCAAGTATCAGTTCGAGGTCTCCAAAATCGAAGCGCAAGCGCGTGGGCTGCGGGTAGAGGGTAGCCACGGTAGGCACAAAAACGAAATCTGCCCCAGCGGCCTCGAGCAGCCCAAGGTCTGCATCTAGGGTTTGGGGATACTTTTGAAAATCTTCACTGGAGTTGAATTGGGTGGGATTGACAAATATGGAAACCACCGTGAAATCCATGGATTCGGTGCTTTTGGCCACTAGATCCAAGTGCCCTTGGTGCAGTGCTCCCATGGTAGGAACAAAGCCTAGGCTTTTACCTTCCTTAAAAATCGCAGTCCAAATGGGCATCCATTCGGCCTTGGTGTGGATAACCTTCATGGCAAGGGAATTTTTGGCTAAATAGGAGCAAAACTAGATTAATATCCACAAATCCAATGCTTTTAGGCTTTTTTTATTTACCTTTGTGCCCGTTGTTTATCACGATACTAAAATCCCCATAGCATGTCCAAACTGCGTATTCTCTACGTTGCTAGTGAAATCAACCCCTTCTTAGAAACATCCAAAGTAGCTAGCTTCTTACGAGCACTTCCGCAAGCAATGCAGGAGCGAGGAATGGAGATTCGCATTTTGGTGCCTCGGTTTGGGTTGATCAACGAACGAAAGAACAGGCTTCATGAGGTAGTTCGTCTATCTGGGATCAACATTGCGGTAGGTGAAGAAGAAAAGCCTTTGATTATCAAAGTAGCTTCGATTCCCAATGCCAAACTGCAGGTGTACTTCATTGACAACGAGGATTATTTTCAGCGGAAGTATGTTTTTCACGACAAGCAGCAGCGTTTTTATGACGACAATGACGAGCGCGCCATCTTCTTTTGCAAGGGAGTGATCGAAACCGTTAAAAAGTTAGGCTGGGCTCCGGATATCGTGCATTGCAACGATTGGATGACCTCGCTTATCCCAATGTATTTAAAGACTACCTACAAAAACGAGCCTTTATTTAAGGAGACTAAATCTGTATTTGGTATATACACAGAAGGATTTACGCACACTTTTGGAGACGATTTGTTAAACAAGGTTAAGATGGTAGATATCGATGATACTATTTTAGCACCTTTGAGGAGCAAAGATTTTTCAGGCTTCATCAAAATGGGCATGGAATATGCCGATCAAGTGGTGCAAGGATCCGAAGTTTCTGCTGAGTTGAACCAACTTATCCAGGATTTCTCAAAAAATAAGAAATTTGAAATCAGTTTTGAAGAAGAGCAGCAAGCTCATGAAGAGTTGTATGGAATGTACACCAGCCTTGCGGGCTAAATTTACCGTTTTCGCGTTTTTTTTACTCTTGGTCTTGGGAGGATGTTCTGATCCTGCCACGCTAGGCCTTGAACTTGCACCAGAAAACAATCAGATTGGAGTTTTCTATAAAGAAATTCCCTTGAACGCTCAGGTAGTGCTCCTTGACTCCTTCAATACCACTAACGCAGGTATTCTTATCGTTGGAGATGAGGAAGATCCTTATTTTGGTAAAACAAGAAGTACTGCCTTCACGCGATTGTACATTGAGCAGGGTTCAGAGCGTCCAAAAGCAGACGCAATTCTAGATTCCGTTTTTTTTAACTTAGCTGCGGTTAGTGTCAACGGAACTGACCTAGACAAGAAGAAGAAATATGCGGTTCACTTGCTAGCAAAGCCTTTGGAAGACACCTTGTATTACAATTTCAGTAGGCTTCCTTATCAGGCAAGTTCCATTGCTGAACTAGAAGTAGCGTTTAAGGAAACCAAAGACACCCTCCTCAAAGCACGCCTTAATGCTGTGTTGGGATCGGAGATTTTTGGAAAGCTCAAACGAGGCAATGAGTTTGATAACTTGGTTAATTTTAGAAAATACCTACCTGGTGTGGCGATTGTGCCTCGTGCGGGAGATAATACCACAACAGGATTTTCCCTCGGAGGCAATACAGGCATTACCTTTCATTACCACAATGCAGGGGATACAACTAAATTAACCTACAAAATCACCACCTTTTCTTCCCGTAGCTTCAACGGCATCGAGTCAGATCGAAGCGGTACGCCAACAGCCGTGGTGCAAGACTACCAGAAGTCCTACTCTACTGGTGCGATTGTTGGGATGAAATCAGGTTTGGGCCTTGCGATTCGATTGGACACGAGTCCATTGGATGCCTTCTTAGATACGATCAAAGGAGTGGTTTTTAATCAGGTGACCCTTCAAATGGGTCCAATTGAAGAGCCGGCGAAGGGGCAGACGCCTATTTCTGGCATGGTCATGAAGTTTATCGATTCCAAAAACCAGGTGCTCTTGAGTTCCATCAACCAAGCGGAGTTACACGTGCAGGGAGATGGACAAGTTCAAGTCATTGAAGATGAAAAGGGAAATAAAGTACCCAACAATTTCTTTCCTTCTTCTGCCCTTATCAATTACGAGACGATATCAAAATTGCAGCGATCCGGGATCAGTTCGTACATGAACTCCTTGTACAAAAAAGAATTGCAACGCAAAGATTGGTTGCTCTACGCCATTACGCCCAACACCGGGGATGATTTCAAACGTTCTCTACGTCAATTTAAAGTCAATAAAGACAAAATCGTCATGACTGTCATCTACTCCAAAACCAAATAGGACAAATTTTAAGGAAGTGTCATTTGATCCCCTTTTGATTTTTTAAAAGGGGATTGTTTTTTTTGGCACAATTCCTGTTTCTTTGTCTCACCAAAACCAACTTTTATAAATTTTTAGTTATGTGCGGAATTGTCGCTTACGTGGGGCATCAGGATGCTCTTCCCATTATTATTAAGGGCCTAAAAAGATTAGAATACAGAGGATATGACTCGGCAGGCGTGGCCTTGCTCGATCAACGAGGACTTAGTATTTATAAAAAGAAAGGTAAGGTAGCCGAACTAGAAAAATTCCTCGAAGAATCCGGCGAGATCCATGCCAAGGTAGGGATTGGTCATACCCGATGGGCTACTCATGGAGAGCCCAACGACATCAATGCCCACCCGCACTATTCCTCCTCTGAGCGATTTGCGATGATCCACAACGGCATCATTGAAAACTATGAGGTGCTCAAAAAAGACCTACTCAAGAAAGGCTATACCTTTCAAAGCGAGACCGATACGGAGGTCTTTGTGAAGTTTATCGAAGACATCTACCAGCACAACGGCTGTTCCCTAGAAGAAGCCCTTCGATTGGCGCTACACAAGGTGGTAGGCGCCTATGCGATCGTGTTAATCAACCTAGAGGAGCCGAACACGCTCATTGCAGCGCGAAAAGGATCTCCATTGGTGATTGGTGTAGGAGAAGGAGAATATTTCTTTGCTTCCGATGCTACGCCGATCATTGAGTACACCAATAAGGTCGTGTACCTCGACGATTACGAAATCGCCGTGGTACGGAATGGGGAGCTTCAGATCAAAACCATTGAAAATGTGGCCACCAACCCCTACATCAACCAGTTGGAGATGGAGTTGGAGGCGATTGAAAAAGGAGGCTACGAGCACTTCATGCTCAAAGAAATCTTCGAGCAACCCAAGTCGATTGCTGATTGCCTAAGAGGAAGATTGGATGCCAAGTCAGGTAGATTGGTGCTGGGCGGATTGCGGGAGTACATGAACAAGTTTCAGAATGCCGAACGAATCATCATCACCGCTTGCGGTACCTCGTGGCATGCCGGTTTGGTAGCTGAGTACTTGTTTGAGGAGTTTGCGCGCATCCCGGTGGAGGTGGAATATGCTTCTGAGTTTCGCTACCGCAACCCAGTTATCAACGAAAAAGATTTTGTGATTGCGATCTCCCAATCTGGTGAGACAGCAGATACGCTTGCTGCCATTGAATTGGCCAAGTCCCGAGGTGCCACCATTTTTGGGGTGTGCAATGTGGTGGGTTCTTCCATTCCACGCACTACCCATGCTGGATCTTACACACATGCCGGCCCAGAGATTGGGGTAGCGTCTACCAAGGCCTTTACGGCACAAATTTCCGTCTTGGCGATGATGGCCCTGAAGTTGGGCTACCAGCGCGGAACACTTCCAGAAAGCACTTACATCCAATTGCTTCACGAGCTCGCTGCCATCCCTGCCAAGGTAGAAAAGGCACTGCAAACCAATGCTTTGGTAGAGCAGATTGCGAAGGAGTACAAGGACGCGCGCAACATGCTTTATTTGGGTAGAGGTTACAATTTCCCGGTGGCCTTGGAAGGCGCGTTGAAGTTGAAGGAAATCTCCTACATCCATGCGGAAGGCTATCCTGCTGCAGAGATGAAGCACGGTCCGATTGCCTTGATTGACGAGGAGATGCCGGTGATTTTCATTGCTACGCAGGACAGTTCCTACGAAAAAGTAGTCAGCAACATCCAAGAAGTGAAGGCCCGCAAGGGAAAGATTGTAGCGGTAGTTACCGAGGGAGATACCCAGGTGAAGGCGCTTGCAGATCACGTGATTGAGGTGCCGCTTACGCATGAGGCTTTTACGCCTTTGCTTTCTGTGGTGCCACTTCAGCTTTTCTCCTACCACATCGCCGTAATGCGTGGTTGTAACGTGGACCAACCTCGAAACTTGGCTAAGTCGGTGACGGTGGAATAATCGTCGTGTCTTTATTCTAGACGAATTGCTGTTGGCGCCCCAATAAGTCCGTTCAGGTGGTATTGGGTTGCCAGATCAAGCACTTGGTCTAGCCCAAACACCCAAACTAGCAATTATTTCAATCCATCAAGTAATCCTTTTAAGGCTTGCGTGTCAGCTACAGTAGAGTTGTTTCTGTTAAAGATTCCAAAACCATTACTTCCAATATTTCCTTCATCCCAATAAAAAGGGACCATCCCGTTGGCTTTAGCTTGCTTTACTACATATTGAAAGTAATAGGCTCTTGATGCTAAATGTAAGGCCAAGTTGCTGCCCGTCAGATTGGATCGTCGTATAGCTCCAAATTCCCCCAAAATCACTGGGATTCCTTTGTCGACAAATTGGGTTTTCATGGATTTAAAAAGTTTGTCTAAGTCAGCTTCTTTCCCCCAGGTAGGATTGCGTTCCGTATCTGTTGTGGAATGATTCCCCGCTCCCCAGTAGTAAAACATTTTCCCCCAATCCGCATCTTTATCCATCAGCGTAAATTGGTAGGGGGTGTAATAATGAACTTCCATCATCATGCGGTCCGCCACTTTATCGGTTGGCAAGGTCAACATCAATTTGTTGGTTTTATCAATATCGGTATCGGGGCCTTGAATGACCAAGGTACGGTAGGCATTTTTACCTCCGGTAGATCGAACCGCATCTATAAAGGTTTGATGGTAAGAAGTCAAAACCGCCATTTCAGTTGCATTGGCCACTTTCGGTTCATTGGCACTGGCAAAAATCAGGTGTTCATCAAAGCCTCTTAATGTGGTTGCAATTTGTTCCCAAAAGGCTTTTTGTTTCGCGTTTGTGGCGGACTTTTTGGCTTCGGTGCTATTATTTTCTAACCACCCATTGTCCCAATGGATGTTGACAATGACATACATATCATTATCCACCCCATAGTGTACCACTTCTTTTACTCTGGCCAGCCACTCTGCTTTCAGTTGTGCTGTGGTAGCATTTGCCAAATATTGATCGTAGGAAACAGGAATTCGAATGGCATTGAAACCATTGGCTTTGACCAAATCAATCAATGCTTTTGTCGCTTTTGGGTTTCCCCAAGCAGTTTCTCCACCTATGGCCTCAAGTG
>JBILBQ010000148.1:0-4791 GCA_044353615.1 Algoriphagus sp.
CCGAGCTGGGCCGTCAGCCTCGTCGGGCGAAGGAATTTTTCACAAAGTACCAGGACCGGATCTTATTTGGAAAAGACGCCTATAACAAGGAAGAATTTTATACCTATTTCCGGGTGCTAGAGACAGAGGATGAGTATTTTCCTTACTACAAAAAATACCATGCCTTTTGGAGCATGTATGGCTTGGGATTACCCGATGCCGTACTGAAAAAGGTGTATTACAAAAATGCGCTAAGGATTGTTCCGGGGTTGGATAAGACGCTTTTTCCAGAGTAGTTGTACGAAGTATCAAGTATACTCAGATGCAAGAGCCGAGATGCAAGAGATTAGACTCATTGCGTAGTGGCATGTGATTCGTGTGATTCACGAATTTCAACTTCAACCTTCTTCAATCAGCGTTCGACATTACCCGCCGCGGCGGACAAGTAGCTAGTATCAAGTAGCAAGACACAATAAATACGAAGTACCAAGCACAATGTACCAAGATCCTACAGGACAAGAATTCGAGTACTAATTCAAATCCCTACTTTGTACTTCGTACTTGGTACCTGGTGCAGTCCCATATTTCGTAGCTCGTACTTGGTACCTCGTACAATTAAATCAGAATTTCATCTTCACCCCCAACAAGAAGTTAGTTCCGGCCTGCGGGTAGTAGAAGTTTTCAGTTACCAGCTCCCGACCTGTTCCTCCAGGCACAAAATAGCTGAAGGTATAGCCGTTGGGCTCGTAGAGTTCATTGAAGAGGTTATTGATCAACAAATTCACTTCCAAGCCTTTGAAGAATCTCGGAGTAGCGGTGTAGCTGATCCGTAGGTCATTCGTGAAGAAGGCGTCTAAGGATCGGGCTTCGTTGGCCGTGTTGTCCAAAAACTGCCGACCTACATACTTGCTCAGCCAGTTCAGGGATAAGTTTTTGCTAGGCTTGTACTCGATTATCGCCGAGCCCACCAGATTGGGAGAAAAGGCAATATCTGTATCGGTGTAGGTGTTAGTTTCCTGTCGAAACTCGTCTACGCTGTAGTCGTCGATGTACTCGGTGAACTCCCGGATTTTGTTTTGGCTGAGCGCAAGATTACCTCCCAAGGTCCAAGTTTTAGAAAGAGAATAGGCGCCCTCCAACTCAATGCCGGCACGATAGGAAGAAGCTACGTTCTCTCGGATATAGGCCCCCACATCGTTGATCTGTCCAGTGAGGATCAGTTGGTCTTTGTAACCCATGTAGTAAAAGTTGGCTGCATAGCTGAAGCCTCCAGATTTGGCACGTACACCCGCCTCCACATTGTTGAGTCGCTCAGGTCGCGGCACTTCAGTGATGGGGTTGTCCGTAAAGTCGGAGCGGGTAGGTTCCCGGTTGGCCACGGCGTAGCTCGCATACCAGGTTTGCTTTCCTTTTTCGTAGGAGAACCCAAACTTGGGATTGAAGAAGGTGTAATTTGCCTGCCCGTCCACGAGGCGTAGGTCGTCATTCACTCCGTTGAAGGAGTAGGAAATGCCACGCAACTGTAGGTCTCCGAAGAGATTCAATCCAGGCTGAATTTCGTAGGTAACTTTGGTATACACATTCCGATCGTCTTTGATCGCATTGTTGTCGTAGTAGCGATCCCGAATGTTACTTGGGCCTGCAATTCTTGCCCAAATCACCTCTCCAAAATGCCCACCATCGTAGCGATTGGCTCCTCCACCGATGATCCAATCCAGTTTACCATCGGTAGAAACATAGTTGACCGAGCCTACAAAACCATAAAAATCATTGTCCAGCCAGCGGCGGCGGATAAAGTCTGTACGTTCAATCACCTCGTCCCCAAGAGTAACTGGGTCTAAGGCATAGCTTCCAAAATCATCGTCGGCCCGGAATTGTTCGTAGAATCCCCGTCCATAGGTGTAATGCAGTGCCAAGTTGGTCTTCCAGTTTGAGCCCACTTTTCCCGTGTAGATCAACTGGTAGTGATCCTGCTGGTAGTTGTCCGTTTCGTTGTCGTAGGTGTAGGAATTAAAGGTCCGGTCGGTGCTGAGTTTTGATTCAGGCAGTCCCGCCCAGCTTTGGTAGGTCTGCTCTTTTCCGGAAAAGGCAATCAATTTGATCACGCTCTTTTCTCCGTAATAGCCCCCAGACACAAACCAGCTGCCCAGATCTGAAAAGGCCCGGTCCACAAAGCCATCGGAGGTAATCTTGGAGAGTCGTGCATCCACCGCAAATCGGTTGTTGAGTAGGCCAGTGCCCGCTTTTACAGTATGCCTCCAGGTGTTGAAGGAACCGAACCCATTGTCTACTTCGGCATAGGCCTCGTCCCGACGGGTATCTGTTTGAAAGTTGAGGCTGGCGCCAAAGGCTGCTGCTCCGTTGGTAGAGGTGCCTACCCCCCGCTGAATCTGTATATTTTCTACCGAGGAGGCAAAGTCTGGCATGTTGACCCAAAATACCCCATGGGCCTCGGCGTCATTTAGTGGAATGCCGTTGATGGTGGCATTGATACGGGTTTGATCGGTACCTCGGATACGGATGCCCGTGTAGCCCACTCCAGCTCCCGCGTCCGAGTGGCTGACCACGGAAGGGGAAAAATTGAGGAGGATAGGAATGTCCTGCCCCAAATTCCGCTTGGCGATCTCCGACTTATCTACAGTCGAGAAGGTGCTGGGAGTCGACCCTGAAGCTCGCGTTGCGGACACAATGAATTCTTCACTCAGAAAATCCTTGGACTCCAGACCCACTTCCAAAGAGGCTGCCAAAGGAAGTTCCACGGACTTGCGGAGGGTTTCGTAGCCCACATAGGAAACCCGGATTTCTTGCTTTCCATTCGGCACCCGTTGGAGGGTAAAATTTCCGTCGCTATCCGTGACGGCACCTTTTCCGAGGCTTTCAATCCAAACGGATGCGCCTACGAGGGGAGCGGCCGTTTTGGCATCGTAAATTCGTCCACTTAGGCTAGCTTGCGCCCAAGCGTGTAGACTAATGAGTACAAACAGTCCTACAAAAACTAACTTTTTCATAATTTTTTCCCTTGCGGGTTTTGAGTGAAACATGAGAAAACCGAGGGGAGGTTTTCTGTATTTGTTTACCCTTTGGACAAAGCCAACGACAGATTCCTACTCAGGAAGGGGATCACTTCCTCTGCAAGAATGAATTTTTGACTCCGTGTTCTCAATTCCCTTCGCCGGCATTACCCGGATCAGGTGGTATGGGTATGATCTCAGCCCGTTGTATTTAAGGCACCCCTATGATCTGGCACAAAGGTAGTCGCGAAAAGTTTTTTTCCAAAGTTTCTCCTGAACTCACTTTTTCCTAACTTGACGGTTCCACCTTACCCCCCTTGTGATGCGATTATACAAATTGATTTCTGGCACCTTATTGGAGATGAACGACACCTACTTCTTGGGCCCTGAGCTCGACTGGGACGATCTATTGGGCAGAGAGCAGCTCCCCAAGTTGCTGGCAGCAGAAGCGCAAAACTGGGAAACTATCTCCCATGAAAAAGCGGAGGAACTCATGCAAGAAGGATTGCTTGCTCCCATGGGAAATCAAGAAATCTGGGCTGCTGGGGTAACCTATTACCGAAGCAGAACAGCACGAATCGAAGAGTCTAGCGATTCAGGCGGAGGCACTTTTTACGACAAGGTCTATGTAGCGGAGCGCCCTGAACTCTTTTTTAAAGCCACAGCTAGCCGAGTGGCACCTCCAGGTGGAAAGGTCAATATTCGGAAAGACTCAAGCTGGAATGTTCCTGAGCCAGAATTGACCCTGCTGCTTTCTCCTTCCGGCAAGGTGCAAGGATTTACCATAGGCAACGACATGAGCAGCCGAAGTATTGAGGGAGAAAATCCCCTGTACCTTCCCCAGGCTAAAGTTTATCTAGGCAGCGCCTCCATTGGTCCCTGTCTCCTTATCCAGGAAGAGATTTTGCCTGATTCCACGACCATCCAACTTGAGATCCACCGCAACCAGATCAGCGTGGCATCGGGAGAAACTACCCTAGCGCAGCTCAAGCGACGACCTGAAGAACTTGCCCAATGGCTCTACCGATCCAACTCTTTTCCTATAGGCTGTTTGATGATGACCGGCACGGGGATTGTTCCCGATGATTTTACCTTGGAATTAGGAGACCAGGTATTTATTACCATTTCCGGTATCGGTACACTACACAATGTGGTAGGCAGTATTTAAGTTTACCTGCTTAGTAATCCTTGTATTCCAACTTAAAGAAGCAGAAAAAGGGATTAGTCAACCCACCCAATTTCACTATGGGTACAAGGAAATTACTTCTTAATCTATCTTTTAATTTTAAGTTACTAACAATAGCTCCATTGGGAGCATTCCCTAGCCATTGGTAAAATTCACTGCCCTTTCCCGTAAAAAAGGTGTATTTTTGGAACTTATTGATAGCCATGAAAATTTTTGTTTCTGTATTTTCCCTTGCATGCATCCTACTTAGCGTGCAACTAGTTGCTCAAACTAGCCCTAAGAAAAATGCTTTTGCCTTCAAGCTCGAAAAGCCCATTACACTAGACGGCGTCTTAGATGAGGAAATTTGGAAAGATGCAGAAGGTTGGAATGGGAACTTCTTGCAGTATTTTCCCTCCGACACCTCTTTAAGTAATTACCCCACGCGGGTAAAAGTAGCCTACGATGACACCAATCTCTACTTGGCCGCCATCATGGAAAATAAAGGACCAAGAAAATACGTGTCTACTTCCCTACGAAGAGACTTCAGAGGAGAGCAAAACGACGGGGTCAGCTTTGTTTTTGACACCTTCAATGACGGTACCAATGCCTTCCAATTTGGGGTGAATCCTTACG
>JBILBQ010000149.1:0-4772 GCA_044353615.1 Algoriphagus sp.
GGATTGATTTTGTAAAAAAAATCGTCCACAGATAACAGTCCATAGACCTCGGCCTACAGGCGGTTGACAGCCATTTTTCTTAAATTTCAAACCTTGCCTTCCTCCGTAATTAAAACAAAAAAGACCCGCTCGCTGGTCTTTTTTGTTTTAGGGTCTCCAGTCTGCGGGAGGATCTATTGAGGTTCCCGAAATGACTCGACAGTCGTCTGGGATGATTGCTCGATTTTGCTTGTAGGTCAAGTCATTTTTATCGATGTAGATTCGTCTGGAGGTTTCTCCTCCTGCCATAAAGTAGCCCAGCACCATTTCGTCTGGATTGTCCAAACTGATTATGTTGCCACGCAAGTTTGCCGGAGGGGGATCAAAGATAGATCCAGAGATTTCTGCTTGCTGCTTGACCAAGCGAAGAAATCGGTAGGCTCCTTGGGAGATGCTGTATTGCTTGAGGTCCATTCGGAACTTGTTGACAAATCGAATACCATCGTCTGCAATAAAGGCGGCAGGGATGCGGGTGCTTAGGCCATTGAAGTTGTCGTCATTGACCACAAATAAACTCTGATTATTTCCTGCTTCGTAGCGGAAACATTGCACACAGCAATCTTTCGGTTGCGGGGTTCGGTTTGGATTTGCAGGGGAAGGACGTGGTGTAAATAAGTCTGGTCGGGTTTCTAGAATATAAACTGTAGGGCCATTTCTCCAGAAGTAAAAGTTGTTTTCATCTGCAGGATCCTTAAGTTCTACGAGAAGTTGAATGCCTGATTTAGGCACATCGCTTCCTTCAGTAGGTATAGTTATAGTCTTTATGTTTAAGGATTGGATAGCGGGTACAGCAGCCACGCGCTCTGGAGTGGAGGTATACACCTTTCCCTCGGCGGTTTGGATTTGCAAGGTGTAGGATCTACCTACCTGCGCTGAAAAGTTGGCAGGGGTAAAATAGGTTCCTTTGGCATCCGTGCCTTCGGTAAGGAAGGTGACATTGCCTTCGTTATCTCGGACCACCACAGTAGCCAAGGAAACGGGGCGAATCAGTCCTTCAAAAATACTTCCGTAGGTAGCACTCCGCGTTAGGGTAATGGCATGGGGACCTGGTCCCGTAGAAATAATACCTTCTACGGTTAGAAGCTGTGCTCCTTCCGGCACCTCCACCTTGTATGGGTCGACGCAGGCCATTGGAAGTACTAGGAGTAAATAGAGTAGTCTTTTCAACATGGCTTTTAGAAGCTAATGGCGTAACTTAAACTTGGTAGTGGGATGCCTAAAAGAGCCAATCGGAAGGCTTGTGGTGGTTGGCTAGCGGCATCATCAAAGAAGATAGAAAATGGATTTTTGCGTCCATAGACATTGAGTACAGAGAAGGTCCAATCTCCTTCAAAAAACTTCCCAGTGCCGTTCAGCTTGAAGTTGACTGAAAAATCAAGTCGATGAAAGTCAGGAAGTCGTTGTTGATTTCGGCTGTTAAAATAGGCAAGATTGTTTCCTGAATAATCAAATTTTGCCTCCGGAAAGGTGATGGGTCTGCCGGTACTGTAAGCAAAGGTGGCCGAAATGGAGGCATTGGTACTTACCTTGTAATTACCGATCAAGGTCAAGTCATGCGGCTTATCGAAGTTGGAGGCATACCAAGCTCCATTGTTGATATTTTCCTCTTCAAAGGGGGTAATCACACGGCGCAAGGATCGGGAATAGGTGTAGGAAATCCAGCCGGTCAAGGTGCCCAGGTTTTTCTTGACATACAATTCAAGTCCATACGACTGCCCTTGTGCAGGGATCAGTTCGGTTTCTAGGTGGTTTTGTAAAATCAGGTTGGCTCCGTCCTTGTACTCTACCACATTTTGAAGGTCTTTGTAATAAACCTCGATGGAGGTTTCGAAGATGTTTCCCTTAAAATTGTTGTAATAGCCCAAGGAGAACTGGTCGGCAATTTGTGGTTTCAGAAATCCATCACTGAGTTTCCACACATCCGAAGGGGCAATGGTCGCGGTATTGGAGATCAGGTGGATAAACTGGTACATTTTGTTGTAGCCCAACTTCACCGAACTGGCCTTGTTGAACGAGTAGCGGAAGGAAGCACGTGGTGCTAGTCCATCGTAAGTTTGGATGACTTCGTCTTTGGTATAGTTCGTTTCCCCGACGGCTGTTCCATCGGATACGGGCTGCCCCTCTTTGTAGGTTCGTACGGTGCGCGCACCTAGGTATTGGTAGAAGTCATACCTCAATCCGTAGGTAAGTCCAATTTTTTCTCCTAGCTCCAGCTCGTGCTGGAAGTGGGCGGCAGCCTCTCGCCCAAACTCATTTTGTACCTTTTTGGGGAGGAGGTCCGCCTCGGTGCCTGTGGGGACGAGCTCTCCCGGTTGCACACTTACCTGCTTGAATTCCACTCCTGCGGTAAAGGTTTGGGTAGGGCTTAGGCTGTAGGTAAAAAAGGTTCGCCCACCCATGTCCTTGATGTTGGAATTAATTTCAAAGTTGTTGAGGCCCGATTGGTTGAAGATTCCATAGTCGTAAAGCGAGTAAAACCCGAGTGCCTCCAACTTGAGTTTATCCGATAGCTTGCTTTTCCACTGAAGGGAATGCGCATTGTTTTGCCAAGAGATGGTGGTGTCCGAGGCAAAAGCAAAGTCATCGTAGCTGGTGTAGTAGCTGTAGGTAAACTCGTTGTTTTCAGAAAGTGGGGCACTAATCACCACGTTGCCATCGTAAAAATTAGCATTGGAGTTGTTCAATGTAGTATTGCTTAGCGATTGCAGCAGCCAGTTGATGTAGGAGATTCGAAAGCCTCCGAGGATGGAGACCTTGTCTTTGATCAGTGGGCCGTTAAGGGAAAGCTTTCCGGAAAAGTTGCTGGCCATGAAGTCTCCACCCCATTTGTCCACGCTTCCAGCTTTGGGAAGGATGTCCAAAATAGCAGAGCTTCTACCTCCAAAACGGGAAGGAACTACCGCCTTGTAGAGGGTGACGTCGTTGACCATGTCTGGATTGAATGCAGTGAAGAGGCCAAACATGTGCGAAGGATTGTAGATCGGAGCGCCTGCAAATTGAATCAAGTTTTGGTCTACGCCACCTCCACGGACATTGAGACCTGAGGAGGCTTCTCCTACTTGACTGACGCCCGGAAGGGTTGCCAGAGATCTGACAATGTCGATTTCTCCCATAAATGGAGGCAGATCACGCATCGTATTGACACTGAGCGTAACGGCACCCATGTTGGTGGATTTAATATTTTTCTCGGGGTCACTGCCGTAGATCACCACATCATCCAGAGTAAAGTCTTCCTGCAGCATGCGGATGGTGATCCTGCCATCTCCTACAGCGGTGATGGGGTAGATTTTGGTTTCGTAGCCTACATAACGGAATTCGAGGGTATATTCTGCACGGGAAACTTCCAGTTCAAAGCTGCCATTGTCATCCGTAATTCGGGTCAGGTCGAGCTCTGGAATTCGGACAGTAGCGCCAACAAGTGCTTCCCCCGTGATTTCGTCTGTGATTCGCCCAGAAAGCTTGATGCCTTTGAGTTGCCCGATATCTCTACCGACCACCTCTCGCTTTACCGCGGGAGTTTGAGCCCAGGCGGATGAAAGCCCAACTACTAAAAAGAGAAAAAGAATTATTTTTTTCATGGGGATAGGCTTAGATCGCGTCAGGGTCAAATTTGTACAATTCCATGGGAAGTGATCCACTTACGGATTCTTCGGGGGCACGGAGAAAATAAATAGAGCCATTGAACTGGAAGTGGCCGCTGTTGATGCTTTGCGGGAAACCAATGATTTGATTTTTTGCTTTCCAGGTGAGTGTCTCTAGGTTTAGTTCCCAGAGTTCCTGGGTAGCTCTAAATAGTCCCAAGTAGGCTTTTGATCCGATAACTTCCAAGATGGGGAACCCTTGGCCTTTGTTGCCCGGATAGGTAGTCAGTAGTTGCCAGCTGTCGAGAGGTGGATTATACTCCCATACCTGTCCGTTGCTTCCTAGAACAATCACCCGAGTAGCTCGGGCAAAGGCGGCGGCGTTGCGTCCTAAAGCGATTGGGGCATTGCGTTTGGTCGACCAGGTCCGCTGTACTGGGTCGTAGGCGCGAACTAGAAGAGAGGCGCCGTCCAAACCTCCAAATAGAAGTAAGCCGCCTTCCCAATCCACGGCCAAGGCATCTCTCGTGTTGAAAGGAAGATCTCCCAATCGCTCGAAACTGCTTCCATTGATTTTCCAGAAACTACGATCGTAACTGAAGACATCTCGTGAAGTTTCGATAGCTCCTCCACCGAGGTAGTTGGTGGTAGCGAAAGCAAATCTACGGCTGTTGCCAGGGAAACTAACTTCCGACCAGGTGCCAGTAGCAGGGTTGAAGCGCTGGAAACCAGCGTAGCTATCCCCAAATTTAATTCTTCCGAGTCCAATATGAAATCCAGAACTGTTTGAAAAATAGCTATTGTCGTAAATTCGAAGGTTACCCGGAAAGTCGGACACCTTGGTGTATTTCCCTGCCTGGTACTCGAACGGAGTGGGGATAGTATACTCTTTACCTTGGATGAGCAACTTGATGGGCACCAGTACTTGACCAGTTGCAGGGGGGATTTTTACGGTAATTTTTGATTCAAAAACGTTTTTGAGTACTTGGGCCTGTTGGCTGCCGAAGAAGACTTGGGTGCCTTCTGGAAAATTTTTGCCTTCGATGACTAGTTCATTTCCGGCAGAGGAATAGGTAGGAGAAAAACTTGCGATGGAGGGGGTCAATGTTTTTAATTCCACGGCTTGTCCTTCCAATCGTTGACCATCTACCT
>JBILBQ010000066.1:0-15598 GCA_044353615.1 Algoriphagus sp.
AAAGGCAGGATGTGCTCCTACGGTAAGGGTAAAAGGTTTGTCTTTGATAGCCTTGTAGCGACCCCAAAAGACGAAAGACCAAGGCTTGCCATCCATTCCAAAGCGAAGCATGGGATCAAAAGAAAAGCGCTCTCCGCTCAAACTCAAATCAAACAAGAGGGCTGGTCTGCCCAAAGTGAAGGAAGGGATAATGGATACCCCATTGTTGGTTGCTGTAATCACTCCCCCAATCTGCTTGGAACCCGATTCCTGTGCTTGCACTTGCATGGCGAGCAATAGTGTCAGGGTGGTAATAAGGAGAAGTTTGGATAAAAAAGAAATCGGATTCGTTGAAGTTAAATAGGTAGATAGGCGAGGCATGAGTAGAAATAGGTCGATTTGACTACAAAATTGGGATTAATATCTCAAAATCTATCTCCACTTATCAAATGAAAACTTAAGTTATTCAAACAAATAGCAGTGGATTGCGGTAGATACACACGAGTTGGAAAACAAGAATAAAGAATGCAATCCTTCACAACTTGGTTGATTTGGGCTACTTTTTGTTTGAAAAACATAGGGTTCCAATCAAAAAGCCTAGTCAACCTTACAAAAACAGTTGGTAAATTCCTGATTTTAGGTTTTTAGTGTTCGAGCCACGCATCAACGACTTAAAAGAAAGTGTTGAAAAATGATCTTAATTTTCATAAATTTAAGGTTGTCCAACAGGATTTCATCCTTTAGTCAATCTACTTCCCATGGCCCAATTCACTCTTCAAATTAACGGTACCTCCCGACAAGTGGAGGTAGACCCCAATACCCCCTTACTCTGGGTGCTTCGTGATCACCTTCAGTTGGTGGGAACCAAATTCGGTTGCGGGATGGCCCAGTGCGGCGCATGCACCATTCACTTGGATGGCACAGCGGCAAGATCCTGCTCCTTGCCTATATCGAGTGTCGGAACTTCAGCCATCACTACCATCGAAGGTTTATCCGAAAATGGAGACCATCCCGTTCAACAGGCCTGGATCGAACACGATGTGCCGCAATGTGGGTATTGCCAAGCAGGTCAGATCATGACTGCAGCAGCTTTCTTGAAAGATAATCCTTCACCTTCGGAAGAAGAAATTGAAGCAGCCATGAACGGCAACATTTGCCGATGCGGTACCTACTTGCGAATCAAAGCAGCCGTAAAAACAGCCTCCCAAAACAGCTAACGAAGAAGCCATGTCCACCATAGATAAAAAATTAGACCGCCGGTCCTTTTTAAAAGTCTCCGCTCTCGCAGGGGGAGGCATGATGCTCAGCTTCAGTTGGCTGGCAGGCTGCAAACCTACTCCAGAGCAGGCATTGACCTTGCCCAAGGAATGGTTTGAACTCAATAGCTTCATCAAAATTGGAGAAAATGGGGTCGTTACCCTGTATTCGGCAAATCCGGAATTTGGCTCCAATACCAAAACCTCCATGCCCATGATCGTGGCAGAAGAACTAGGTGTAGACTGGAAAATGGTACTTGTGGAGCAGGCAGACTTTTGGCCCGAGCGGTTCGAACGGCAATTTACAGGTGGAAGCCAAGGCATTCGTCAAGGTTGGACTCCACTACGAACAGTTGGGGCAACTGCACGACAGCTGCTAGTCAATGCTGCTGCGCAAACCTGGAAGGTGCCTGCTGCTGAAATCACCACCTCCAATGGGTTCTTGGAGCACAAAGGAAGCGGAAAGAAAGCAGGCTACGGAGAACTGGCCTCCCTGGCTGCTACTCTGGCCGTACCAGAGGAAGTTGCACTTAAAGACCCGAAAGACTTTACGCTCATCGGTACTTCCAAAAAGAATGTTGACCTGGAAAAAATCATCACCGGTACGCCGCTCTTTGGCATCGACCACCAGGTAGAAGGCATGAAATATGCAGCCATCGTACATCCTCCAGCTTTTGGGATGAAACTCGCCTCTTTTGATGCCTCATCCGTCAAGTCCTTACCTGGTATCCTGGATGTATTTTCAATTCAACTATTTAAGGACGAGTACGTACGCAACTTTTTTGATACGGCTACCTTTCCTGAGCTGGTTGCCATCGTGGGCAATTCCACTTGGGAGGTCTTACAAGCCAAAAAATCACTCAAAGCTACTTGGGAAAAAGCACCAGAATCAAGCTTCTCCATGACAGGATTTGGAGGACCCCCATACCAATTTAAGGTGCCTTCAGGATTAGAAAGTACCGAAACCCATCAGGCCAAGATGGCCGAATACATCAGCAAACCTGGGAATGTTCTCCGTAGAGACGGGGATCCGGAAGGAGCTTTTAAAAAGGCCGCCAAAATCATTGAAAAAACATACACCGCTCCCTTTCTGGCGCACAATACCATGGAGCCGGTCAATTGCTTTGCACAGGTGACAGCCGACAAAGCGGAAATATACGGACCTACCCAAGCTCCCGAATTTATTATAGGCACGATTGCTTCTGCCATTGGCCTTCCCAAAGAGAAAATCAGCATCAAGCTGGCTCGTATGGGCGGAGGATTTGGATTGAGAGCGTACAGCCACCACCTGGTTGAGGCAGCCTTGATTTCTCAAAAGGCTGGCGTCCCCATCAAAATGGTGTACAGCCGAGAGGACGACATGAGTTACGGAATCTATCGCCCAAGCTACTCTGCCACCTATCGCGCAGCTTTAGATGCCAACAATCAACTTTTGGCATTTCATGTGAAAGCAGGTGGCATCCCTGAAACTCCTGTTCATGCCGACCGATTTCCCGCAGGGGCGATTGACAATTACCTGGCGGAAGGATGGCAAATTGCATCCAATATCACGGTCGGTGCTTTCCGCGCCCCAGGTTCCAATTTTATCGCAGCAGCGGAACAAAGTTTCTTGGATGAACTAGCCGAAGTGATGGGCAAGGATCCTATTGCCTTCCGATTGGAGTTGCTCAAGCGCGCCGAAACCAACCCGGTAGGTAAGAATAACGATTACGATGCCAAGCGCTACGCTGGGGTTTTGGAATTGGTCAAAGAAAAATCCAAGTGGAGCAGCCCTGCAGCAGGAGTACATCGTGGGGTATCCGCCTATTTCTGCCACAATTCCTATGTAGCTGAAGTGGTTGATGTGGTCATTAAAGATTCCAAACCAGTAGTCGAAAAAGTTGTTGCCGCAGTGGATTGTGGAATTGTAGTCAACCGAGATTCAGCCATCAATATGGGAGAAGGTGCTATTGTAGATGGAATTGGCAATGCCCTTTTTGGAGAATTAACCTTCAAGGATGGGGTACCCAATAAAAACAACTTCCATCAGTACCGCATGATTCGACAACAAGATTCGCCGAAAGCCATCGAAGTACACTTCGTGGACAGCAAGGAGGACCCAACAGGTCTGGGGGAGCCTTATTTCCCACCGGTCTTTGCTGCATTAGCTAATTCACTTTACAAGGCAACGGGCAAGCGCTTTTATCAACAGCCCTTTGGTCCACAATTGGAAAAAGAAGGGCTTAAAGTGTAAGGATTCCTTGTTGTAAAAAATATCTTTTTAACACTTCTATTGGAATAAACTGCCTCTTACAGAGGGGCAGTTTTTTTTCAATCCTAGATTTTTGCTTTAAAATCGATCTTTTGAAATAGAAATGTTTTCTGAAAACAATAGTTTATAATATTGTTGTTTATAAACAACATTTTGTATTTTTGTTGTCTAAATAAAACAAAATGGAACGCTTAGTTCAGAATTCGAAACGAAAGAAAGGGGCAAAATTGCCTGCCTTCACTCGGTACTTGTTTGAAACAATTGATTGGAATCAACGCTTGATTCTCATTTTAGGACATCGCGGAACGGGTAAAACAACCATGATGCTGCAGCGAATGCAACAGCTGGAGGACAATTCCATTTTCCTGAGTTTAGATGATTACTTTTTTGAAGAGGTTCGCTTGGCCACTTTTGTAGAGCAGTTATACGCCCAAGGAGTTCGCACCTTCTTTTTGGATGAGGCCCACCGCTACCTCAACTGGTCTTCCGATCTAAAAATACTCGTAGATGCGTATTCAGATGCCTACTTTGTGGTATCAGGTTCGTCTGTGCTGGCACTTGAAAAAGGCAAGGCAGACCTATCTCGTCGAGCAGCAGTGTATCACTTGGAAGGATTGTCTTTTCGGGAATTTCTCAACTTGGAATTGGGTACAAATCTTCCAAAATATTCCCTAAATGAAATTTTAACACAGCATTCCATTCTAGCAGAACCACTTGTCGACCAGCAGGATATACTTTCCTATTTCGAACAGTATTTGACTTTTGGGTACTATCCATTTTACCGAGAGAGCAAGTCACTCTATCACACCCGCCTATTGGAAATCACGAACCTGGTCCTAGAAATTGATTTGGCTCCTTTTGAGGAACTCTCTTACAAAACTGTTCGTAGCATGAAGAAACTGCTGTACATCCTGAGTGAATCAGTTCCCTTTATTCCAAATATCAGCAAATTGGCAGAGCGCTTGGATACGTCAAGAAATACGGTGCTGAAGACCTTTGACTTGTTGGAGCAAGCCAAACTACTCTTGCTTCTCCGCCAACAAACCCAAGGCGTGTCCTTTCTTCAGAAGCCAGAAAAAATATACCTCCACAACCCCAATCTAGCCTTTGCTTTCTCGAATCAGGTTCCTAACCGAGGTAATTTGCGGGAAACTTTCTTTTTCAACCAATTGCAGGTGCACCACGAAGTAAGTTTGCCCAAACAAGGTGATTTTATGCTTGACCACAGCTATGTCATCGAGGTGGGTGGTGCACAAAAGGGCAACCAACAACTTGTGGGAATCCCCAATGCCTTTGTGGCAGCGGACGGCATCAAGACCGGATCTGGCAACAAAATCCCCCTCTGGCTTTTTGGGTTTTTGTATTGAATTAAACACCAAAAAAAACAGCCCAAGAATTTCTTGGGCTGAGGTAGCGTTGGTTTGGTATTCAAAAAGGGTCCTATTTTTTGAGGGTGCCGAAGGTAATTTTAACCGCAGCGCCCACAACCGCTGGGTTTTGCCCTGTTCCGGAAATATCCTGCAAGGGATAGGAATAGAAGGGCATCAGCAGGTAACTCGTTTTTTTGTTTTCGTATACGCGTACATTCACTCCAAGGTTGGCCTGAGCAAAAGGAAGAAATCGAGAGCTCGGACCAGGGAGGGTACTGCTTTGCGTGACTTGCACCGTTTTTTGGGTACTCAGGGAGTTTGCAAAATCTGAAGCTGTAGCCTGCCGCGTGAAAACCAACTCCTGCTCTGTGGTTTGGTTGAAGGTCAGTAAATTGGAGAATCCCGCTTGCAAAGAAATTGCCCGTGAGGGACTGATAGGGAAGCGAACATACAGGGGTAGATCTACCTGCACTTGCTGCACCTGGGTAGTCTCTTGGATGGGGGAATTGACACCAACCAATTTGAGGGATGCCTGGCCTTCAGATGCCTGACTGAGGTAGTTGACCCCGAGTCCTGAACCGATACGTAGCTTACCTGCAAGCGCCATATCGACCTGCATTCCTAGGCCAATTCGCGATCCTGAAGTGATTTGATTGGCCTCACTGCTGTTCCCAAATCCAGGGCCAAGCCCCACAGCAAAGGCAAGCGGGTCTTTTTGTGCCGCGAGCAATGCTTCCGCTTCGGAAGGAATGATTTCCGTGAAACTAGGTACAGCCGGATGGGTTGGAGCTGAAGCCTTTTCTTCCCCAAGACTGGCAATGGGTGTTGCTGCTACTTGCGCTGAAGACGCGCCTGTTGTGGGTTGCGGTGCTGCTTCCGTAGCAGATCCCACTATTCGAACCGGCTCCTCGGAAGAAATTATTGCCTTGCTCGCTACCAAAGGATTGGATTCCTGCTTGGTAGATGAAAATGACTTTCGCCCACTCTCGCTACGCTTTTCGTTGGATTGCCGGGAAAAATTAGCCCCTGCTTCTCCCCCATTCGCTTGTGTTTCGGAATTGACCTCACTTTGCGCAGGCAGCGCAGCTGATTTCTCTTGGGGGACTCGCGTTTCCAAGACCAATTGCTGGGGAGCGGCTTGCTCCTGCTGCTCCCCAGTCCAAAGACTCCCCACGAAAAAGAGCAAGGTTAGGGAAGCAGCAATACCTCCAGCCCACCACCAACCGAGCGGAATGCTCCGTTTTTGATTTCGGCGCGCCTCAAAGGCCTCCCAGGCTCCTGGGAGGTAAGGTTGAGGAGCTTCTTCCTGCAATTTGCGCAGGCGCTCCCCGAGTTGTGTACTCCACTTATCTTCCTGCATAAACGGTATAATGAAGGTGTATGAGTTGTCGTAGTTTGTGCTTGGCCCGAGTGAGGTACACCCGTGAGGAACTTTCACTGATGGACAATTTCTCGGCAATTTCTTTGTGACTGTAGCCCTCTACCTCGTAGAGGTTAAAGATCAGCTGCTGGTCATCGGGCAGCTGCTCAAGGAGGGCGATGATTTCTTGGTAGCCCAATTGCTCGATCGCATTCTCCTGTTCCACCAGTAGCCGATTTCCATCCGCCTCCTCGTGCAACTTGAATTTTTGATTTTTCCGGTAGTAATCTATCGCTGTATTCACTGCAATTCTTCGCAACCAGGGAAGGATGACTGGGTTTTGTTCCAACTTATCTACCGAATCAAAAAACTTAAGAAAGGCATCTTGCACGATTTCTTGTGCCAGGTCCTCGCTTTTGACATAAGATCGACCAATACCCATGAGGAACCCGTAGTATTTTTTAAAAAAATACTCCTCGTGCATCTTTGAACGACGCTTGCACCCCTCAATTAGCTCTTGGTCGGTCAAATTCAACTCTTTTGGTTAGGATTAGGCGATAGTACTCGGCTTTAGTCGTTCGTTCTTTTGGGCTAAACGGAAGTCACTCAAAAAACGCTACAGTTCTTCTAAAAATTTCTCCTCAATTTGGATCTACATCCACAATCCAGCGGACCGATCGAAACTCTGGAATGGCTTGTAAGTCCTCCAAAATCTTTCCTAAACGATCCTTAAACACGGATTGGGTATCTCCTTGCCGGTCCAACTTGATCAAAGATTCCAGCTGATAAAGGTTTTTGATCCGTGCAATGCTCCCCTTTTCGGGACCCAACACTATTTTTTTGAGGGGAAGATTTGCCATTTCCCGATGAAGCGCATGGGCTGCCTTCTCTGCCGTGCCATAGACGGCATGCCGGGTGGTGATCTTTACCAACTTCACAAAAGGTGGATAGTAGAACTCCTTGCGATCTTTCAACTCCAACTGATAAAAATCGTCGTAATCCCCTTGGATGACATTTTTGTAGAGCTCGGTCTCTGGATTGCGCGTTTGGATGACCACATGGCCTTTGGCCGCCCTTCTTCCTGCTCGTCCTGCAACTTGGGTGATCTGCTGAAAGGCCCGCTCTCCGGAGCGGAAATCAGGAAAATTCAAAATTCGGTCCCCATCCCAGATTCCTACCACGGTTACTCGCCCAAAATCCAAGCCTTTGGTGATCATCTGCGTACCGACGAGGATGTCGATTTGGCCAGCCGCAAACTCATCCAATACCCGTTGGTAGCCATACTTGGAGCGGGTGGTGTCCAAATCCATTCTACCCATCCGTGCCTCGGGGAAAAGCAGGGCCAAAGACTCCTCAATTTGCTCGGTACCCATTCCCTGGGTGCTGAGTTGATTGCTCCCACAGGCTGGACAGCTGGATGGAATTTTCTCCTTATAGCCACAATAGTGGCAGCGGAGTTCGGCGGCAAACTGGTGGTAGGTCAAACTCACGTCACACTGCACACATTGCCCTGTCCAGCCACAATCCTCACACTGCATGAAAGGAGCGTAACCGCGGCGATTTTGAAAAATGAGTACCTGCTCTTGGTTTTCTAGCGCACGCTGAATCTGCTCGCGCAGCACACGCGTGGTATCCAGTTTGAGTAAGTTTTTCTTCCGATCTGCACCCAGATCCGCCAGGTGGTATTCGGGTAAGGAGGCCTTCCCAAAGCGCTCCGAGAGTTTCACAAGCCCATACTTGCCCTGAGCTGCATTGAAATAGGATTCAAAGGAAGGCGTCGCTGATCCCAAGAGCGTGCGCGCTTGGTGGACATAGGCCAGCATGATCGCTGCATCGCGGGCATGGTAGCGGGGAGCAGGGTCAAACTGCTTGTAACTCGGTTCGTGCTCCTCGTCCACAATCACCAACCCCAAGCTATCAAAAGGTAGAAACAAGGAGGAACGTACGCCTACCACAAAGGAAAAACGTCCATTCAAGACCCCATTCCAGACTTCCACCCGTTCGTTGTCCGAGTACTTGGAGTGGTACACGCCCATGCTGGATCCGAAGACCTGCTTCAACCTCCCCACGAGCTGGGTGGTGAGGGCAATTTCCGGAAGCAATAAAAGCACTTGTGAACCACTACCTAGGGCCTCTTGGATTAATTTGATGTAAATCTCTGTTTTGCCAGCACCCGTGATGCCCTGAAGCAAAACCGTTTGCTTGCTTTCAAAGTGCCCCTTGATATGATCCATGGCCACTTGCTGCACTTCCGATAGGCCTGAAGCCTCCCGCTCGGCTGCTTCCTCAGGAATGCGGTCCACCAACTGGGTGTAGGATTCGAGCACCCCATTTTTAATCAAGGTTTTCAGGGAGCTTTCCGAATCTCCCTCCTCCAAAACGCTGGCCTTGGCAAGGCCTTTGGCATTCAGCTCGGGACGCTGATGCACAGGCAAATCCCGCAAAAACTTGAGCAGAATCGCTTCCTGCTTGGGTTTAGATTGTAGCTCCTCAAATAGTCCCTCCAATGCCCCAGGTGCCAGGTAGCTCGCATTTAAGCGCAGCCTGGTCTCAATCTTGGGACTGTATTTTTCTTGAACTTTTTCAAAAATCAAAATTGCCTCCTTGGCTACCAAACTCTTGAGTATGGGATGGATGGCCTTCACGCCGAGGAGCTGTTCGCAGTCTTCGTAGCTGAGTTCCTCTTTGGTCGCCAAGGCCTCCAATATTTTCTCCTCCCGGACATCCAAGGGATAGGAAGAATTTTCCAGGTCAAACTCGGGATGGAGTTGGATTTTACTTTCGGAGGAAAGTCGCAATCCTGAAGGGAGGGCAGCGCCCATCACCTCTCCGATGTGGCAACAGTAGTAGGAAGCCATCCAAACCCAAAACCGGATTTGGAGGGGATTGACAGAAGGTTGCTCCTCGAGTAGGTCCAACACAGGCTTGGCCTCGTAGGCCTGCGGAGGACTCTGGTGTACCCGGCCGATGATGCCGGTGAGTACTTTTTTCTTCCCAAACTGCACTAAGACCCGACAGCCAATCTGCAACAAGGGCTGAAGCGGTTTGGGCACCTTGTAGGTAAACATTCGGGGAATGGGTACCGGCAAGATGACATCGACGAATTGAGATTCGCCTTCAGTCTCTGAAAAAGTATAGTCCGGAAATAGCGTGTCCACCAAATTAGTTCAACTGAGGTACCAATGCACGTGCTTCCTCGACGGTGGCCACCGGTCTGCGGCAACTGCGATTTACACATACGTAAATTAAGGCATTTCCTTCGGCATCCCCCAGTTTTCCTTCCAGAAGAGGGACGCTAGCTGTCGGAGATTCGGACCAAGCGACCACTGCATTGGGTAGGTAATTTGCCAGCAGCGCCAGGGCTTTTTCTTTTGCTCCCCTTCCCACAATAGCGATCTCTGCTGTGGGTACGAGGCTCTCCAAGTAGAAGTTGGCCCAATTGCATAAAAAGCCAGGTTCCTTCAGCACCAGTTCCTTCATCCCACCCAGCATGCGCGCTGCAATTTCCCCATAATTCTCCTTGTAGGTAAATAGGGAAAGTTGATGTAAACTGCGAGCAAGGATGGAATTGGAAGCAGGAATGACGTTATCAAAAAGTTCTTTTTTGTTGGCGATCAATTTTTCTGCAGTCGGGTCACTGAAATAAAAATACCCATCTTCTGCATCGTAAAAGCGTGCCAAAACCACCTCTACCAGCGCTTGCGCAAAGTTGAGGTGGCGAGACAATCCGCTTGCCGAAAAGGCCATCAAGGAGGCTCGGATCAAGGCTGCGTAGTCCTCCAAGAAAGCGGGGGTGTAGGCCTGTCCATTTTTGTAGCTGCGGTACAAGATCCCTGCTTGAAAAAGTTTGACTTGTGCAAAATCTAGGTTGCGCAGGGCAAGCTCCAAAAACTCCTCCTCTCCGGAGGCGAAGTAGGCTTGAATCAAACCGGCATCCAGCAATCCATTCCAGCCAGCCAGAACCTTGTCGTCCTTGCCTGGATAGATCCGTTGGTTGCGGTGCTGGAGCAAGATCTTTTTGATAACTGCGAGCTTTTGGAGAAAATCTTCGAGGGGAATGCCCTGCTCCTTGGCCACTTGCTCGTAGGACTCGACTTGAAAAAGGATATTGACCCCTTCCTCCCAGTTGCCTTCGGAGGTGATGGAATACAAACTGCTGAACCATCCAAAATCCGCCCCGAGGAGTTCCTGAAGTTCGGCCGCAGTCCAGGTATAAAACTTCCCTTCCACCCCTTCGCTGTCCGCATCTTGGGCTGCGTGAAAGCCCCCTTCCTCCTGCATCATCTCGGCGAGGAGCCAGTCTTTGGTTTCTCGAACTTTTTCCAAGAAAAAGTCATCTTTACTTACTTGAAAGGCTTTGGCGTAGAGCTCGAGTAGCTGCCCGTTGTCGTAGCCCATCTTTTCAAAGTGGGGAGCAAACCATTCTCCATCGACCGAGTAGCGGGCAAATCCTCCGCGAAGGTGATCGTAGATCCCTCCCATCCCCATTTTTTGGAGGGTAAAAAATACGGACTGCTTCAAATCTTCACGTGAAGCGAGGAGCGCATAATCGAGAACAAAGTGCCAGATGGCGGGCATGGGAAACTTGGGAACACGGTTCATCCCTCCCCATTCCGGATCAAACTGAGCGGAAAGTTTGGTGATGACTTCCACCAATTCGTCCGGGTCCAAGTCCCCTTCTTCGGCTTGAATGCCGTATTTGTCTGTTTCCTTGCGGTTGAGACTCCGCCCAAAACCCTCTGCACTTTCTGCGAGTTGATCCGCATGGACTGCGTAGGCATCGGCAATGCTACCTAGGAGCTGCTTCCACTTGCTGTTGGGGAAATAGGTGCCTCCATAGAAAGGCTTCTGGTTGGGCATCAAAAAGACGTTGAGGGGCCAACCTCCCTGAAGTCCCATGGCCTGCACGGCATCCATGTAAATATTATCTAGGTCGGGACGTTCCTCCCGATCAATTTTGATGCAGACAAAGTGTTCGTTCATCAGTGCCGCAGTGGCAGTATCTTCAAAACTTTCCCGCTCCATCACGTGACACCAGTGGCAGGCCGAGTAGCCGATGGATACCAGGATGGGTTTGTTTTCTTCACTTGCTCGTGTCAAAGCGGCAGGACCCCAGGGATACCAATCCACGGGATTGTGGGCATGCTGCAGCAGGTAAGGACTTTGGGAATGAAGGAGTCGGTTGGCGGACATGAAAAATTTCGAATTGGGGTAGCGGACCTAGTATTCCAGTCTGGATTTCACGTCTTGGATTTCTTCAGAAAAATCAAACTCTCCCTGCATTCGTTCGAGTTTGCCGAGCAAATTATGGAGGAATTTTCGATGCGCTTCGGAATCAGGATTGAAGGAACGGTGCGCCAGTTCGAGCTGTATTTTTTGAATTTCGGCTACCTTTTGCTGGGTTTCTGGGCTGAAACTAAACTGCTGCCATTTTTCCCAAATGTAGTTTTCTGCTTCTTCCGAGGGATGTACCAGGTCCGATTTGTAAAAGCGGTAATCGCGAAGCTCGTCCACTAGGATTTCGTAAGCGGGGAAGTAGGTAACTGCCTCCAACTGTTGCTCTAGCTGAGCACAGAGCACACGCAGCAAGCTTTTGCTTAACTGATTTTCAGAGATCCCCTCTTTGGTGTGGCGCACAGGGCTGAGGGTCAGGATGATTTGCAGGTCGGGATGCTGCTGAGTTAGCATTCTCAAGACCGGCCGTAGTCCAGTTTCCAATTCTTCCAGGCTGGAAAGCTTCTTTTCAAAGAGGGCTGCGGGTTGTTTGTGACAGTTGGCCACCTTTCCTAATTCCCGATGGGTGTAGAGCCATGCGGTACCTAGAGTGAGCACCAAGTGGGATGCCTTCTTCAGGGAATGATGCAGGAGTAATAGCTGCTGGGTATAGTTGGCCTCCAATTCGGCTATAGTTGTACCCTTCACGTCAGAATGGGCCACATAATTCACAAAAACACCTTCCCGCTCTACTACTCCTGCTGGATTCATGGGTGCAGCGGGAATGGCTAGTTGGAGAAGATCGGCAAGATTGAGCGGATGAAAAAGCGTTCCAAAGGGATTGATGAGCACCTCAAATTTTGCCGCTTGCATCTTTTTGCCGATGGTTTGCGCAAAGCAGGAGCCCAGGCTCACCACCTTGGAAGAGTGGCTGATGGGAAAAGGGGAAGCAGGAATGGGAAAATCAATCGACCAACGCATGGGGTGAAGATACTACTAGATTTTTTTCAAGAAGGATATTTTTCCTTCATAAAATTGAAGGACTGTTTGATGAGTTCACGTAGGACTGTTTCATTCACATCCGAAAGCTTTTTGATGTAAACGCAGGAAGCACCTGTTTTATAGTGGCCTAATTGGGCAAAAAGGTTCTCGAACTTTGCCTCCATACAGGCCATTAAATAGAGAGAAATAGCTGCCTTTCTGGGAGAAAAGCCAGCAATCAGAAATTCCCCTTTTCTACCGCTTGGGTAATGGTATTTGTAGGTACCAAAGCCTACAATCGACTCCCCCCACATCACGGCGTTCTCTCCAGTCTCCTCTTCCATGATTTTTTTGAGTGCCTTCGCATCTTCTCTCATTTTTGGAGCAGCAGTGGAGAGCAAATACGCATCTACGGAAGCAGCTGTGGGTTGGGTCTTATTTTCAGCCATTGTCAGATTTGGTAAAGTTCAATTGGCAGCTCATCCGGATCCGAAAAAAAAGTGAATTTCTTCCCCGTATGTTCATCTACCCGAATGGGTTCTACCTTAATTCCTAAGTTAGTCAAAGTTTCAACTTCATTTTGAATATCCGCAACGGCAAAAGCCAAATGTCTAAGTCCACAAGCCTCCGGTCCAGTGACTCGACTGGGAGGATCCGGAAAAGAAAAAAGCTCGATTAGGTAGGTTCCGTTAAGTTCCAAATCCAACTTGTAGGAACGTCTTTCGGCTCGGAAAATTTCCCTAATCGGTTTGAATCCAAGGACTTGGGTATAGAATTTTTTGGAAAGGGCATAATCCGAGCAAATAATTGCGATATGATGTAGTGCTGAAAGTTGGAGCATACTTCCGAGAGAATGGGGCTTGGTACAATTCTTACGAGGAACTAGAAGCAAGATAATGCCATTTAACGAGAACCTTAACTAGTTGGAATTCTAGTCAACAGGCTCATGGTTTTGTTTTCCGATTGTCTGCTGCAAAAACTGATTTCTAATCTCGAATCTGCCTTAGACAATTCCAAATAATTGTACTCCTCCGGAGCACGCCTGACTTTATTCTTTTCTTCTTTCTATTAACATAACGCCCCGCAATGCTGCGGGGTAAACTTCCTCCGGAGCAGTTTTTAGTTGTTCAAGGAAATCATGAGTGAAATGGATTCAGCTATTTGCCCCAGAGTGGGCAATATATTAATAGAAAAATAGGAAGATCAATTTAGGGCGCGCTCCGGAGGTGCGCTACATTTTTAAAAAAAATCAACCAACAAAAACCCACAAAAAAAGACTCTCCTTCTAGGGAGAGTCTTTTAAAAAATGAGCGGGTGACTTATTTTTTATTTGGTAATGGTGATGGTTTCGGTCACAACTTCTTTGCCATCGACCATCTTGATTTCCTTCTTTACCTCTTTGTTGATTAGCGCTGTTTCAGCTGCCTCTCCATGAGGTTTTTCAGAAATGTGAGGTGCAATGACCAAGGCTACGATAGACATCAATTTAATCAAAATGTTCATTGATGGTCCAGAGGTATCTTTAAATGGATCGCCTACTGTGTCACCAGTAACAGATGCCTTGTGTGGTTCAGATTTTTTGTAGTAGATCTCTCCATCGATTTCTACTCCTTTTTCGAAGGACTTCTTCGCATTGTCCCATGCGCCACCGGCGTTGGACTGGAACATACCCATCAATACGCCTGATACGGTAACCCCTGCAAGCATGCCTCCTAGTACTTCTGGACCGAAGATGAATCCAACAATAATTGGAGAAATCAAGGCGATTGCTCCAGGAGCAATCATCTCACGGATAGAAGCTTTGGTAGAGATCTCTACGCACTTCTCGTACTCAGGCTTAGCCTTGTACTCCATGATGCCTGGGATCTCACGAAACTGGCGTCTCACTTCGTTCACCATGTCCATTGCTGCTCTACCTACCGCAGCAATTGCCAAGGAAGAGAAGATAAATGGAATCATTCCGCCTACAAATAGTCCAGCGAGTACGTCAGCTTTGTAAATATCAATCGCGTCAATGCCTGCAATGCCTACGAATGCCGCAAACAAAGCCAAGGAAGTCAAGGCAGCAGAAGCGATGGCAAAACCCTTACCTGTAGCCGCAGTGGTGTTCCCTACCGCATCCAAGATGTCGGTACGTCCACGAACTTCTTCAGGAAGCTGGCTCATTTCAGCAATACCCCCTGCGTTGTCCGCAATAGGTCCGAAGGCATCGATTGCCAACTGCATTGCAGTAGTAGCCATCATACCCGCAGCAGCGATTGCTACTCCGTACAAACCTGCAAATTCGTAAGCTCCATAGATACCACCTGCCAATACCAGGATAGGAAGTACGGTAGACTCCATGCCTACTGCAAGACCACCGATGATGTTGGTAGCGTGTCCGGTAGCAGACTGCTTGATGATGGAAAGCACTGGGCGCTTGCCCATGGCAGTGTAGTATTCTGTGATGATGGACATCAAGGTACCTACTACGAGGCCAAGGATGATCGCATAGAATACATCCATGTTGGTAAACTCATATCCACGGATGGAAAGCGTCTCAGGAAGCATGTACTTCACGATAAAGAAAGAAGCAACACCGGTAAACACAATCGAAGACCAGTTGCCCATGTTCAATGCTTTCTGCACATCTCCTTTGTCATCCTTGATGGTAACGAAGGCCATTCCCATGATGGAGAAGATGATACCAAGTCCTGCCAATACCATTGGCAAAAGGATTGGGGCGATACCGCCAAAGTTGTCTATGGATTCGATTTCACGTCCCAAAACCATGGTAGCAAGGATAGTGGCCACATAAGAACCGAAAAGATCCGCGCCCATACCGGCTACGTCACCTACGTTGTCACCTACGTTGTCGGCGATAGTAGCTGGGTTACGCACGTCATCCTCAGGGATACCTGCTTCCACCTTACCTACTAGGTCAGCTCCTACGTCGGCAGCTTTGGTGTAAATACCACCACCCACACGGGCAAAAAGTGCGATGGATTCCGCTCCAAGAGAGAAGCCTGCAAGCACTTCAAGTGCTTTTTCCATTTCAATTCCATTGACACCGGCACCTACCGATACCACATAGAGTTGGTAAAATACAATAAATAGAGAACCAAGGCCCAGAACGGCTAGTCCAGCAACACCAAGACCCATGACAGATCCGCCGGTGAAAGATACTTTTAGCGCGTGCTTCAAGCTC
>JBILBQ010000150.1:0-4689 GCA_044353615.1 Algoriphagus sp.
GGTGTTTTTTCACCTTTTCCTTGACCTCTGCCACTGCTACAGGGCGGCCCAACTCCAGGTGGAGGGATGTCACCGCTTTGTCATCAATCCCGCAAGGGACGATATGACCGAAGTAGGAGAGGTCCACATTTACATTGAAGGCAAATCCATGCATGGTCACCCAGCGGCTGGATTTTACGCCCAAGGCACAGATTTTCCGTGGGTTCTTTCCCGTGTCATGATCGAGCCAAACGCCTGTAAGCCCATCGATTCGTCCTGCCGGTACGCCGTATTCTGCAAGCGTCAGGATGATGGCTTCTTCCAAGTATCGCAAATAGCGGTGTATGTCGGTAAAAAAGTGGTCCAAATCCAGGATGGGATAGCCCACCAATTGCCCGGGGCCATGGTAGGTGATGTCTCCCCCGCGGTTGATTTTGTAGTAGGTGGCGGCATGGGATGCCAGTCCGCTTTTGTCTAGTAAGAGGTGCTCGGGCTTCCCGCTTTTCCCAAGGGTGTACACATGCGGATGCTCTACAAATAAGAGGTAGTTGGGAGTGGTGATCTGCTGGTCCTCGGGAAGGTTTCGGTTTTGTATTTTTTTGGCGACAATATCTGCAAACAAATTTTCTTGGTAGGTCCAAGCTTCTTGGTAATCCATGCAGCCCAGATCACGAAACGCTACCGTTTTTTTTGTATCTTCAATCATCGTCGTTTTTTCAGCATTTTTTAGACCCTTCTGGGTAGGCCATTTCACTTTTCAAAATTAACCAATATTTCGCATGGCAGCACACAATGATTCAGGAAGACTCGCAGAACAAGAAGTCGCCAAATGGCTTGAAGGCAAAGGATACACCTTGCTCGAAACGAACTACCGGTACCAACATGCCGAGATAGATCTCATCATGACCCATCAGGGACTCTTGATTTTTATCGAAGTTAAATTTCGGACAGGTACAAGGTTTGGCTATGCTGAGGAGTTTGTTCATGCAACCAAAAAGCGACTATTAGTCAAAGCTGCGGACCAGTACATCTACCAAAAGGATTGGCATCGGGATATTCGCTTTGACATCGTCGGGGTATGCCAAGATCCCATGGGTACACTACATTTCAGGCAGTTTGAAGATGCTTTTTACTAATCCTCCTTGAGGAGAGTTTTTCAGGGGTCTTTTCGGTAGATCAGTTTGCCTTCCTTGTCCCATTCTGCCCGGATGTAGGGGCGGAAGTTTTTGGTATAGGGCTTTTCTTGGTACTGGATTTCCCGCTTTCGGATGGCCTTCGTGTTGTTGGTGTTCCAATATTCGGTCCACAACCCTACTTTCTCCCCAAATCGGTACTCCCCGGTTACGGCCACCTGCTGGTTTTCATAAAAGTGGTAGAAGTTACCTTCTGCCAATCCGTATTGTATCGGTGTAAGTTTTTCAATGGCCCTGTTCGCAGTGTTAAAATAGGTGATTCGTGACTCTTTGGCCCAGCCTTCATCGTAGTGGGCTTTGTCTTGAAGGATATTTTCTCCATCAAAGGTAAGCCAGGTTTGGTGTTTGGTACCGTAATAAAACATGCCTCGTTCCACTATCACTTGGTTGACTAGGCGTTGGTAAGGTCCGTGGAGCAGGTAACCTTGCCCTTCTACAAAGCCCTGGGTTCGGATGGTTCGATCTTTTGTATCGTACCAAAATCGATCTCGGAGGTAGGGATTGCTTTTCCAAGAGGCATTCGTGTAGTAAAAAAGTTCGAGGTACTCTTGGCCTCGAAGACTTCTACGCGTGCTTCCTTTCTGGGTTTTTATCCCGAAAAAGGTGTTTTTCCGGGTCTTTTTTTTCTTTTCCTTCTTGGCTTCCTTTACTTTTTCTTCATCAAAGAGGAGTAGGGGTGCTACAGTCGGAAGTAAAAAGGAACTGACTAAGCCGGTTGAGTCTTCCTTCGCCTTTTGGTCTTTGGTGACGGTTTGAGCCTGAAGGAATTTGGTCCCTGCCAAAAAGAAAAGTAGAAAAAGAGAAAGCAGTTTCATTTCAGAATTCAAACGGCTGAGGTGCTGATTTAGTACGTTCAAAAGTAACATTTCGAGATCAAATCTTTTCGATTGTTTATTAATTATAATCTTCTGCCTACTTTTGGATCCGTGCTACCAAACCCTAATTTCTTATGAATTCTATTTTATCCGATCGCGTACTTCAAATGGAAGAGTCGGCCACCTTGGCCATGGCAAAAAAAGCCAGAGAACTTAAAGCTCAAGGAATTGATATCATCAGTTTGAGCTTGGGAGAACCTGACTTCAAGACGCCAAAGCACATTCAGCAGGCTGCCAAAGATGCGATCGATGAGGGAAAATATTTCTCCTACCCTCCTGTTGCCGGTTACCAGGATTTAAGAGAAGCCATTGCCAAGAAGCTACGAGAAGAAAATAATATCCAAGAAGCGAAGGCGGAACACATTGTGGTTTCCGTGGGCGCAAAACATTCCATCGCCAATACCTTCATGTGCTTGCTCAATGAAGGGGACGAGGTAGTTATTTTTTCACCGTATTGGGTGAGCTATGCCGATATCATCAAGTTGTGTGGAGGCGTGCCTGTCTGCATTGAAGGCACACTTGAAAACAATTTTAAAGCATCAGCAGCACAGTTGGAAGCTGCAATTACTTCCAAAACAAAGGCGGTCATCTATTCCTCTCCTTGTAACCCAACGGGATCTGTATTTTCCCAGCAAGAATTGGAATCCATTGCCAACGTGGTGAAAAAGCACGAGGGAGTGCTAGTGATTGCAGATGAGATTTATGAGTTGATCAACTTTACGGGCAAAAATTTCAGCATTGCTTCGCTACCGGGCATGTTTGAACGCACCATCACAGTCAATGGATTTTCCAAAGGCTATGCCATGACAGGCTGGAGAGTGGGGTATATCTGTGCTCCTTTGGAAGTGTCCAAGGCTGTAGAAAAAATGCAGGGACAGTTTACTTCAGGCAATACGGGCATCGCCCAGCGTGCAGCTTTGGCAGGCATCGCAGGAGATCAGGGTCCTTCTCAAGAAATGGCCGTTCAGTACTTGAAGCGACGTGACTTAATGTTGGGCTTGCTGAGAGACATCCCAGGTATCAAGACACACGTTCCTGAGGGAGCATTTTACTTCTTCCCAGATGTTACTGCCTTCTTTGGAAAGTCAGCACATGGACATCAGGTAAACAATGCGGATGAACTTTGCATCTACTTGCTTGCCATTGCCAACGTTTCTCTAGTGACTGGTTCTGCTTTTGGTGCGGACAACTGTGTGCGAATTTCTTATGCAGCTTCTGAAGCGGACCTGATTGAAGCGATGAAGCGCTTGAAAAAAGCCTTGGGAGACCTGGCTTAAGCCTCCTTTTCTCCCTGCTCAGCAGCATCAATGCCTACTGAGCAGGGAGTGGTTAATTTCCCTTACCTCAAATTCAAAGGGGTCAAAGAGCCGGTAATCTCTACCCAGCGTAGCCTGAGTTTTTGTTGCACTTTCTTCTCCCCAGCTTTTTTACAAGCCTACGATTTCAAGGGGTTGGATGAGGCTCCGGATTGGTATGATACCTTTATTTCCAAAAAATCGGTAGAGCTGGATTTCAAAAATACCATCCTCATGCATGCACCCGTTTGGCACCGCCCACATCTAGTGGCAATAGGTACTCCTCTTGGGCGGCAGCAATCCCTGCATTTCGGGCTTTGGTGATGCCGTCGTTGGCGCCGAATTAAACTACCGTAAAGTTCCCCGGTTTAGACTTTGAGTATTGACTCAAAAAATCTGACAGGCTTCCCTTTTTCGGATTGTAGAAATTTCTGTAGAAGCCTATAAACAGGGGATTGTTGGAGGCACTCATATTGAATCGAATCATTTTCCAGCGCTGCTGGAGGTTTCTTTTCAAGTTCAGGAGTGGGGAGGATTGGGTAGCCATAGTTCAATTCAGTGGGTAGGCAAAATGCCTGAGTTCAAAATCACCATTTTTTGTGAAATTTGAGGGCCCTCAGAGCTCCCGCATTTTGGTTACCTTTATGTCTACTAATCAATCGCCTAGCATGGGTAGAAGCCTTCTTGTCTTCTTGCTTTTTTTTCCTGGGTTAAGTCTCCCTCTCGGCTCAAAGCCGCTGGGATACCTCCTATGTAGAGGAGGAACCAGAATTACTCGTGTTCAGGACCTGCCTCTCGCAGAAATATACCGCACTAAATTTTCCAAGTGCCAATCTTCGCTATTTCCCTGACAGGGGATTGGATATGGGTATTGGCTTTACCTTTCAAAAAATAACCCTTAATCTGGCCTTTCCTCTGGGCTTTTTAAACCGAAATCGAGAAGCGAATTTTCCTCGGTTCTTTGATCTGTAGGGACATTTTTATCCAAAAAACTGGGTCCTCGATTTTTTCGGACAGTTTTATAAAGGCTACCGGATTACTGATGGGATCGGCGATGGAGCGAAGTATTTGAGGCCAGATTTGGATGCACTCAAGGTAGTTCTTCATGCCAATTATATTTTAAAGGGGGATGAAATCTCCTTACCTGCAGCAGTACATCATACAGGGGTTCAAAAAAAGTCAGCTGTTTCTCCAGTTCTGGGTTTTGAAGCGTACCGAGTTCAACTGTCTGCGGATTCTTTGATTTTACCTTCTCAACTTTTGCTCAAGCAGAATTTTCGACAAGCCGATTTTCTGCAAATGGGCCCCAATGCGGGAATGATGGGCACCCTTGTGTTTGGGAAAGGG
>JBILBQ010000067.1:0-15391 GCA_044353615.1 Algoriphagus sp.
TTCTTGTACGAAGGTGCTGAGCTGTGAAAGGCTCTGTTGAATTTCTTCAGAACGCAGGTTAATTTGATTATTCACATAATAAATACTCAAAGAAAGTATCGGTAACGGCAACAGCGAATAAAGGGTAAGCTCCAAGTTGACCGAAATCATGTACGAAATCACCAAAGGAAATAAGATCAGCAGGTTGAGTCCATACATGATTGCTGGGCCAAGGTACATGCGTACCCGACTTACATCTTCTGATATTCGAGCCATCAAATCTCCCGTGCTGTTTTTTCTATAAAAACTTAGGGGCAAAAATTGAAAATGCTCAAAAAGCTCATTTTTCATGTCGTATTCAATTTTTCTCGACATGATGATGAGCGTTTGGCGAATCAAAAACAGGAAGAAGCCCCGAAGCAGGGCCATTACTAAAATCAAAATCCCAAAAACGAAGACCGATTCTAAAAAATACTCCCGAGCCAACTCACCTATTCCACCCTTGGTGAGGGGAGCAAAAAGCGCATAACTCTCGGCCACATAATCTATGGCGATTCGGACTAATTGAGCCGGAATAATTACGAAGATGTTGGATATCACCGTAAACAGTATTCCTAAAAACAATAATCCCTTGTATTTAATTAGGTATTTATTTATTCTCGAAAGTTCCTTCACAAAATAAATTCTTAGTTTTCAATTAAATTCTTGTATAAAATTTGGGTTTGGAAAATTTGTAAGCTCATAAAAGTATTTAATTTTGTGCCGACACAATTCCGAGTTCTATCCCAAATATAACACATTCTAAAAAGCTATTTTCAGATGTTAGCGATTAATACCACCGAAACTGTACGTGAGGGATCCATTTTTGGACAAATCACTACGATGGACCACGAGCAATTGGTCATTTGCCATGACGAAGCTACAGGCCTAAAAGCACTGATAGGAATTCACAACACGGTTTTGGGACCTGCACTCGGTGGAACCCGCATGTGGCCGTATGCTACCGAGGAGGAAGCCATCAAAGACGTTTTGCGTCTTTCTCGAGGCATGACCTTCAAAAATTCACTTGCAGGCTTAAATTTAGGAGGCGGTAAAGCAGTGATTATTGGAGATCCTCGCCTCAAGTCAGAGGCATTTTTACGAAGATTTGGTCGATTCGTGGAAAGCTTAGGCGGTCGGTATGTAACTGCTGAAGACGTCAACATGAAGACTTCCGATATGGAATACATGGCCTTGGAAACTCGCCATGTGACTGGCTTGCCTAAAAGTAAGGGGGGCGCTGGTGATCCTTCCCCCGTCACTGCCTTTGGGGTGTACATGGGAATGAAAGCGGCTGCAAAAAAAGCATTTGGTTCAGACTCCCTTCAAGGAAGGAAGATCGGGGTTCAAGGCGTAGGCCAAGTTGGTAAATACCTCATCAACTACCTCGTGAAGGAAGGTGCGGATATTTTGATCACGGACATTTTTGAAGACAAACTCAAGGAAGTGGCAGCAACTACAGGCGCCACAGTGGTCGACAGCAACGTGCTCTACGACATGCCGATGGACATCTATGCACCTTGTGCGCTCGGAGCCACCATCAACGACCAGACCATCGACCGCTTGACTTGTAAAGTCATTGCAGGCGGAGCCAACAACCAACTAGAGGACGAAGCCAAGCATGGCAAAATCTTGATGGAAAAAGGGATAATCTATGCCCCAGACTTCTTGATCAATGCAGGCGGAGTAATCAATGTAGGTGCAGAGTATTATGGAGAATATCAGGAAGAGACCGTTTTTGCACAAACAGAGAAAATTTACGACACCTGCTTGTCCATCCTAAACACCTCCGAAAAGCAAAATATCCCCGCTCAGCAAGCAGCAATCGAAGCGGCAAAGGCAAGAATTGAAGCGATAGGAAGAATTAAACTGCCATTTTAATCCATTCTACCTGAAGATAAATGACCACTGAGCCTAGGTTCGGTGGTTTTTTTGTGCCTTGCCCCATGCGGAGAAGACGCACCTAATTGCTTATATTTGTGGCTCTTTATATCCCATATGCTCAATAGAAGAATCCTTAGAGTCAAAGCATTTCAGAACTTATATGCTTTTGAACAGTGCAAAGGATCCAACATTAACTTAGCCAAAGACTTTATACGAGAGTCTTTTTTACCTGACCTCAACAGCATGGAGGTTCAAGATAAGGCAGCCCTTTCCCGTGAAGGAGAGGAGGCTATCCAGATTTTTGAGCAAAATGTGGAGCTAGGTCAAAAGTTACTTCCAGCTGATGCAGGGGTTAAAGTCAAGAAAATTGCTTTAGAAGCCCTCAAACAAGTAATTGAGGCCAACGAAAAAGATCGGCAGTTTCTACTGAAAAACATGGTGGTATCTGCCGAACGAATTCCACAGCTTTACCTCCTAGCAATTGAGCTACTTCAAGCTTTTTCCAAACATGTGGGAAAAGAGGTTGAAAAAAAGCAAAAACTTGCAGGAGATGCACCCGTTGCTTTTGGCAATGAATTGAATCTTGCCAACAATCAAGTTTTGAAGCGGCTCCGAGAATTCCCAGAATATCAGGCTGCATTAAGCCGAAATGG
This sequence comes from Algoriphagus sp., assembly GCA_044353615.1. Lineage (GTDB taxonomy): Bacteria > Bacteroidota > Bacteroidia > Cytophagales > Cyclobacteriaceae > Algoriphagus. The sequence continues at coordinate 2,556 of JBILBQ010000067.1, forward strand.
GGTGAACTTGGACGAGCTTGAATTGGAGATTAAAGAATGGTTCAGAGAGTACATCAAAACAGCCGAACCCTATCAACATTATTTGACGCTTGCGGCTCCTACCCTAGAGCAGGATTTTGAGGTGGTAGATGAACTCTTGAAAAAAGTCATTTTCAAAAATGAGGTAATTCTTACCTTTTTTGCAGAAAAAGACTTGAACTGGACCGAAAATAAATCGGTAGTAAGAAGTCTTGCGGCGAAAGTTTTAAAAAACGCATCGCTTCCCGAACCAGCAATTGCAGAACCTCTTCCAGAAATTGCGATGAATTGGGAGGAAGACAAAGAATTTTTTGAAAATATTTTTAACTTCACAATTGCTAACGGCGTAAGCAGCAAAGTACTTATCGCTGAAAAAACAAAAAACTGGGACATCGAGCGTTTGGCTTTCACCGACAAAGTCATCATCTCCATGGCACTTGCAGAAATGATTCATTTCCCAAGCATCCCAGTGAAAGTAACGATCAACGAGTACATTGACATTTCAAAAACATACAGCACCCCAAAAAGCAAGCAGTTTGTAAATGGTTTGCTGGATGTATTGGCTAAGGAACTAACCGATAAAGGACAAATCCGCAAGAGTGGAAGAGGCCTTTTGGACAATAAATAAAACCGCAATGGGAAAAACAACAAGTACATTAATTGCTTTCGCCCTGGGCGCCGGGGTGGGTGCCGCCTTAGGGATCTTATTCGCTCCCGATACTGGAGCGAATACCCGGGACAAACTTTCCTTTAAACTATCCAAGTACAAAAAAGAATTGGAAGACCTCATAAATGAATTGGTGGATGGTAAAGAAATTCATTTAAATGAGGCAAAAACTGAAGGCAAGCGAGTGATCTCTGAAGCAAAAAACAAGGCAGAAGACCTTCTAAACGATGTAAATAAACTAATTGACCAAATAAATAAAGATAAAAACTAACATGAAAACAAGACTACTCAGCGCCATCGCACTAGCCGTCGTATTGATCACTTCTTGCTCCCAAGGCAAAGACGATCAAGGAGAAAAAATCAAAGCTCTAGAAGAAAAAATTGCCGCTATGGAAGGGTCTAATGTCCCAGTTCCTGCGGATATGGCTCAAACAACCACTACGGCGGATGCAAGTACCCTAGGATCCTTCCAGTTTAGCGAGATGGAATACGACTTTGGAACCATCAACGAAGGAAAAGTAGTGGAGAAGATTTTCAACTTCACCAACAATGGCCAAGCTCCTTTGGTAATTTCCAACATCACCGCTTCTTGCGGATGCACTAGCCCTGATTGGACCAAAGCACCAGTTCAGCCAGGTGAAACTGGTTTCGTAAAAGTGGTATTCAACTCTGCTGCAAAGTCAGGAGCACAGTCTCCGACCGTAACGATCCAAGCAAACACCAATCCAACAGTGACTCGTCTAAGCATGAGAGGAAGTGTAACTCCTAAGTCTGCCGGCGGTGCTGCATCTGGACCTTTGAGAAAATAAGCGATGTATTCATTCATCTTAGCCCAAGCTTCTGTAGGAAGCAGCGGTATTCTTGGCCAAGTATTTCTATTTGGATCAATCATTTTGATCATGTACTTCTTCATGATTCGTCCACAACAGAAAAAACAAAAGGAAACCAAGAAGTTTATCGAAGAAATAAAAAAAGGAGATGATGTGGTGACCATCGGAGGTATCCATGGAAAAGTTTACAGCGTAGAAGGTGACACCGTCTTGCTGGAACTTGACAAAGGACTGAAGGTAAAAGTCGAAAAGTCTGCCATCTCCCTTGACTTCTCGAAAAAACCAAGTCCAACCAAATAACACCTTGCCTGATTCTAAAAAATCCCCTTGGAGAATATCCAAAAGAAAACTCTCCAATTTAAAAGTGGTAGTCCTCTGCGTTGCAGCGGCTACCACTTTTTGGGTTTTAAATGCCCTCAACAAGGATAATTACAGTACCATCGTAGACTACCCCGTACAATGGGAATACGATCAAAAAAACTACATCCCCGTAAAATCACTGCCAAATAGCATTCAAATTGAAATTTCAGGGAATGGCTGGGACTTACTGCGCAAGTATTTTAATATTAGCGGCACCCCCTACCTTATTCAACTCAATTCACCCGCAGAGAAGAAATTCCTGCTCACCGCAGACCTAAAAAGAAGTTTGGGAGAGTTTATCACCCCCACACAACTCCAAAATGTAATAGGAGATACCATCCACTACCAAATAGATCGGATCGTAACCAAAACTCTCCGCCCAGTACTGGATACTTTGGGATACTCCTTGGACAAAAACATTGCACTAGATGGGAAGGTCAACTTCATTCCTGATCAACTAGAAATCACTGGGCCTTCTTCCGTTTTAGAGGCTTTTGATGGTAAATACCCTGTTGCTTTAAATGCATCAAAAATCAATTCCAATTTTTCAGGCAAGGTTCCCTTAACAGTAGAAGAAAGCTTGGCTCAGTTAATTCAACTGAAGCAAAAGGAAATTCAGGTCAGCTTCTCCGTGCTTACTTACCTAGAGGGTAATAAAAGGTTAAAAATCAAAAAATTAAATTTCCCCAACACGGTCTCACTGACCAATGAGGAATTGGTCCCAGTCCTGAACTATTTGATTGAAGAAGATAACCTCCCTAAACTAAAAGATTTAGAATTTGAGGCAATCCTAGACTATAGAAAGCGCAATCGAGCAGATAGTACGCTACAAATAGAAATTAATCCTAATCCAAATTTTTTGAAAGAGGTTCGGATCAGCCCTCCGCAGATTAAACTTAAATATGAGTAACAAACGCCCCTTGCTAGTAGGCATTACAGGCGGTATCGGCTCAGGGAAATCCACCGTCTGCAAACTATTCTCTCTATTGGGAATTCCAGTATACACCGCCGATGAGCGTGCCAAGTGGCTCATGGCTAACGAGACCGAGCTTCGAAATCAAATTTCAAGCGCTTTTGGTGCTGCAGCCTATTCCTCCACCGGTGCACTCAATCGCAGGTTCCTTGCGGAATCGGTTTTTCCAAATCCTGAAAAAATCGCCGAGCTAAATGCACTAGTACATCCTGTGGTTAGGAAAGATTTTGAACACTGGATCGCACAACAAACTGCGCCCTACCTCATCAAAGAAGCTGCGCTTCTTTTTGAAACTGGCTCAGCAAAAGAGCTCGACTATGTCATCAATGTCAGCTCCCCACTACGCATTCGCATGGCTCGGGTCCTCCTTCGAGATCCCCACCGCTCCGAAGAGCAGGTAAACCAAATCATCAACCAGCAACTCCCTGATGAAGAAAAGAATGAGCTGGCAGATTTTTGCATTAAAAATACGGACAACAAACTGCTGATTCCCCAGGTATTGGAGGTACATACCCAACTGAGTAATGCCACTAAAAAAGCTACGTTAGAGATTGATTAGTTCTTCAGTCCTGCCTCCCAGCTTTCGACTAGCCTTTTAACTAAAAAAAAACGTGACCTACTTATCCAAGGGCTTTTCGTGCCAGGATTTGTGCACGATTTTCCAAACTCCAGCTACTTCAAGTAAGGTTAAGTAATCGTAATAGTACCGCGTGGGCCAATACAACTCCGCCTCCACCAAAGCCATCTTTCCCACACGGCGAATAGACCTGAGTTCGTTTCGGTACTGCGCAGGATCTCGGGGAGCTCCTACAGCAGTAGACTGGATCCATTCCGCAAGGGGCGTCACCACCAGCATGTCTCCTCGATAGCCAATCAATCTCGCTTGCGGAAGAAATGCTGCCTCCAACTTGGCTGGATCCCGCGCTACCATTCCGTCAAAATATAGCTGCACCGTCTTGGCAATAGCCTCATCTGCATCGCTTTGAGCGAAGCTCAACATAGGCAGCAGGAAAAAACTACCTAGAAGGGCAGCCTTTTTCAAGCTAAAAAAGAAACTCTTAAATATGATCAAAGCCTAAATAAGGATGCAATACTTTTGGCATTCGGATTCCATCAGGACCCTGATTATTTTCGAGGATCGATGCTACTATTCGAGGCAAGGCGAGTGCACTACCATTTAGGGTATGTGCCAATTGGGATTTTTTGTCCTCTCCCTTGAACCGCAGCTTCAGACGGTTTGCCTGATAGGTTTCAAAATTGGATACCGAACTCACTTCCAACCAGCGTTCTTGTGCAGCCGAATACACCTCCATGTCATAGGTCATCGCTGAGGTAAAGCCCATATCTCCTCCACAAAGGCGAAGTACGCGATAGGGCAATTCCAACTGTTGCAATAGGCCTTGAACGTAGCTACTCATCTGTTCTAGGGTCTCGTACGAATGGTCTGGATGCGTGATTTGGACGATTTCCACCTTGTCAAACTGGTGTAATCGATTTAAGCCTCGGACATGCGCGCCCCAAGAACCTGCTTCCCTTCTAAAGCAAGGGGTATAGCCCACATTTTTGATAGGGAGGTCAGAGACATTGACTAAAACATCGCGGTAAAGATTGGTAATTGGCACCTCTGCGGTCGGGATCAGGTAAAGCTTGTCCTCACTAGCATAATACATCTGTCCTTCCTTGTCTGGAAGCTGCCCTGTGCTGTAGCAAGAATCCTCATTTACCAATATAGGAGGCTGTACCTCCATGTATCCAGCGGCTAAAGCCTGATCCAAGAAAAAGTTAATCAGACCACGTTGCAGCCTTGCCCCTTTTCCTTTGTACACTGGAAATCCAGCCCCAGCTATTTTAACGCCCAAATCAAAATCAATGATGTCGTATTTCTTAATCAAGTCCCAATGAGGCAATTTGCCTTCAGGTAGGCTTGGAATCTCACCATGCGAAAGGACTATTTCATTGTCTTCCGCAGATTTTCCTGCCGGAACGGCAGCGTGAGGCACATTCGGAAGTGTGTATAGCAAAGCCTTCAACTCTTCTTCTGCCTGCTCATGTTGCTCCTCGAGCTCTTTAATCTGGGTCTTTAATTCCGCTGATCGATCTCGAACGGCTGTTGCCTCTGCAGTTTTACCCTCCTTCATCAAAATTCCAATTTCCTTCGAAATCGTATTGGCTTCAGCCTGCAACTGATCTCGCTGGGTTTGGGAAGATTTTCTCAATTCATCCAAGGCAAGTACCTGTTGCAAAGTGGCATCTGCATGCACTTGGTTTCTTTTTTTGAGGCCAAGGAGCACTTGGTCGTAATGATCACGGATATGTTGTACTAAAAGCATGGTGAACTAGAGATTTAATCGTCCAAAGATACGAACTTATCGAACATAGATGGTCTTCGTACTGCTAGAGAAAGGGCCCTCCAACTCTTTATTAGTCGTTCTAAGGAGCTGTACTTTTACTTGATAATCTCCAACCGGAAGATTCGAAACGCGCAAGGGCACCATTGCATTTGTCTCTGTTTGGTATACATTGATCCAGATTTTGACTTTCAAGCCATCCAACTTTAAATCGCCACCCAGCACCAAAAAATCCAAAATCAAATCTTGACCAAAGGGAACAATTTGTTCATTTCTCGGCAAGTTGATGGCCAAGTAGGGTTCGGCAGAGTACGGAAACGGACGAGAATCCCCAACTAAAAAGTCTCGATCCAGGTAATTTCCGAAATTTTTTAAGGATAGCCCCTTTTGATCTACCAAAAAAGCTACTGTTCTATAGGTGCCTCGTGCTAGTTCCCGCTGAAATATGGGGGCTGAAAATCCCTCAGAATCCCCTCCATTTAAAATCATCAACAGTCGTGGCGCTGCAACTCCCTTCGTTTTTAGGGAAAAGTTCTTGATGTTGAACTCAAATGGAACTTTTCCTGGCTTAAATACCTGATTACTCAAGGGCGTATTGAGCTCTAGAATCGCGTCTGGAAATAAGGTTAGGGAGTCTACAGGCGTAAATGTGACTGGCAGCGGGGCAACTTTGGGTAAAGCGGCCGTACCCTCCTCCAGGGCTGGCGATTCTTTAGTTTCCTTTGGGCCTGAGGAACAAGAAATAACCCACAAACTCATGATCAGTAGGGAAATCTGGATTTTATTCATGGAATCGCATCAATTGAGGTTAAAGATATTTATTTTTGAAGAATTTAAAGGAAGTACCACTTAATCTACCGCATCTATGGAAATTTTGTTTGATGAAATTCCGAGTTTGGATTTAGCCGATTTCACGGCTGGCAATCCTGAAAAAAAGGCCGAGTTTGTTCGCAAGCTTGGAGAGGCATACCAGAACATCGGATTTGTTGCCATCAAAAACCATGGGTTAAGCAAGGAGCTCCAAGATCGACTTTATTCCTCCATTACTACGTTTTTTACACTGCCAGATGCTGTAAAGTCACAGTATGAAAAACCCGAAATCGGGTACCAAAGAGGCTATACAGGCAAGGGAAAAGAGCATGCCAAAGGAAGAAATACAGGAGACTTGAAGGAGTTTTACCATGTAGGACAGGACTTGGCAGCTATTCCGGATACGGATCCCATCAAATCCGAATATCCAGCCAACTGCTGGCCACAAGAAATCCCCCAATTCAAGGAAGATGCATTGGAAGCCTACCGAACCTTGGAAAATGCTGGTCGTCAAATGCTCCGTGCCATTGCTCTAAATTTGGGCTTGGAGGAAACTTATTTTGAAGACAAGGTAATTCATGGCAATTCCATCCTTCGTCAAATTCATTATTTCCCAATAGAAAATCCTGAAGAAGTGCCTGCCGATGCCGTGAGAGCTGCTGAGCATGGAGACATCAACTTGATTACCCTACTGATGGGTGCAAGTGCTGATGGCCTTCAAGTACTTCGCCGAGATGGAAAGTGGATTCCTATCACGGCCTTGCCTGACCAATTGGTAGTGAATGTGGGAGATATGTTGGAGCGTTTTACGAACAAAAAGTTGAAATCTACCATACACCGTGTTGTCAACCCTCCTCGAGAGAAAATGCATACCAGCCGATATTCCATCCCATTCTTTATGCATCCACGGTCTGAGATGGATCTCAGCTGTTTGTCCAGCTGTATTTCCGAAGCCCAACCCAAGCAATTTACGGACATCACCGCAGGTGAGTTTTTGGAGGAAAGGCTACGTGAACTAGGACTACGGAAATAGGATGTCTATTCGGGCGGTCCGATATGTAGTCTTTCTAAAAGATGCCTTGACACTATCTTTGACCGCTTTTGGTGGCCCACAGGTGCTGCTAGCCATGATGCTCGAGCGCATGGTCAAAAAAAGGGGATACATACAGGAGGAGGAACTTTGGGAATTAAATGCACTCTGTAGCATGCTTCCCGGTCCCTCCTCCACCCAATTAATCTCTGCCATTGGATTTCGAGTGGGTGGCCCTCGCCTCGCCTACTTGACGCTGTTAGTCTGGATACTTCCCGCGACGATCGCGATGATTTTAGCGGCTATTCTTATCCATTTTTTGCAAGAAAACAGCCCAAAAGCACTCCAATTTGCCAAGTTTATCCAACCCATGGCCATTGGATTTCTCATTTTTGCTGCGCAAAAAACAATTACCAAATTGATCAAAACTCCCGAAGCCATCGTCTTGATGTTACTTTCGGCCTTTGTTGCCTTTTTCTACAGTTCCCCCTATATATTTCCTGTAATGCTCCTATTGGGAGGGCTCAGCACATCGATCAAATATAAAAATCAACCCAAAGTCGAAGAGGACAAATCTTTGCATATCAAGTGGAGTAATTTCTACCTCTGGGGAGGGGTATTGGTTGTTGCTGCCGTTGCCGGGGCCATTACTAAATCGCAGCCAATCTTATTGTTTGAAAATTTTTTCCGAAATGGAAGCCTGATTTTTGGTGGCGGACAGGTATTGATTCCCTATTTGTATGCTGAATTTGTGGATTTAAAGCAGTTCTTAAGCTCGGAAGAATTCCTTACCGGCTATGCCTTGTCCCAAGGGATACCAGGACCTACCTTTTCCATCTCCACCTACATTGGTGCGCTTTCCATGCGCGAATTTGGACTTGTGGGATTTGTGGGTGGAGGACTGATTGCGACAGCAGGGATTTTTCTTCCAGGGATCTTTTTGATTTTCTTTGTCATTCGATTTTGGGATCAGCTCAAGTTATACCGTCCCGTTCGAGCCGCTTTAGAAGGGATCAATGCTGTTTCCTGCGGCATGTTAATTGCAGGCGCCTACCTGCTTTTCGAACCTTTGGAGCCAAATCTTCTCCATATATTTTTTATTCTAGGCACCTATTCCCTACTCCAATTCACCAAAATATCCTCCCCCATTATCGTGGTAGGAGGTATTTTATTGGGTATTTTGTTTCAAAACTTCCTAGCCTAGTTCCTCCAAAAAAAGAAAGGAAACAAGTTCACCAACAAAAGCGTTTTGTGTATTGAATTGATTTCCTAACTTTCAATCATGCTAGCTGCAGATTTTATCCGTCCACTCATTCCATCCATCAAAATTTCTGAACCTGTTGGTTTGGCATTAAAAAAAATGGAAGAGTTTGAACTCACTACGCTTCCCGTAGTGGAAGGCGGAGTATTTTTAGGATTTGTAGAAGATGAAATACTCCTGGAGCAAGACCATTTAGATATTCAGATTGCTCAGATAGAACTTGAATGTTCCTCCTGTTGGGTGTATGCAGACCAGCACCTGTACGATGTACTTCGTGTGGCTGGGGAGCATCAAACCAAGTGGGTTGGCGTGATGGAGCGCGACCAGCAGTACCTTGGGGTCATCCCCACGCAGGATGCACTAACTGCCTATGCCAACAATTTATCAATTCATTCCCAAGGAAGCGTGCTGGTCATTTCCTTGCAGATGAAAGACTTCCAGCTTTCCGAAATTTCACGGCTTATCGAATCAGAAAATACCAAAATTTTAAGTTGCCAGCTTTACAACGACCCCTTGGATTCGCAAGCGGTAGAAGTCACCCTCAAATTAGATAAGGCAGATACCCGTCATGTAAAGGCGACTCTAGCCAGATTTGGATATCAAGTTACGGACTTCGCTCAGGAGGAAGTTGGCCAGAGCGCGGATGAGGAACGCATTGGTAATTTGTTGCGGTTTTTAGACATTTAGGAATGAGGGTTGCAATCCATGGTTTATCCTTAAAGACAGAATTTCTACCCATACTTGGAAGCCTTTTTGAAAAGCTACAATCCCTAGGTGTTTCGATTTGCTTGACCCCAATTTTGGATCAACAGCTTCGACAGATTAGCCCATTAACTCCTGACTATCAAATTCTTCAGCGTCCAGAAGACTTCGATGGGCTAGATTTTTTTCTTTCCATCGGCGGCGATGGCACCCTTTTGGACTCGGTTTGTATGGTGGGCAAAAAGGAAATACCAATCCTTGGGCTTAATACCGGTAGACTAGGATTTTTAGCAAATGTGGCCACCGATAAAATCGGAGAAGCAATTGAAGAATTAGCCAGAGGCAATTACCAAATTGAGTCTCGGATTTTGCTATCCTTGACTAGCTCCAAAAAACTATTCCATGGCGTCAATTTTGCCCTAAACGAGTTTACCATCCATAAAAAGGATACTTCATCGATGATCACGGTCCACACCTTCATCGATGGCAAGTACCTCAACTCCTACTGGGCAGATGGCTTAATTGTGGCTACACCTACAGGATCCACTGGCTATTCCTTAAGTTGTGGCGGACCATTAATCACGCCTGGAGCCAAAAATTTTGTAATTACACCCGTAAGCCCACACAACCTGAATGTTCGCCCGATCATCGTATCCGACGAGGCGGAGATTAGTTTTGAGATTGAAGGCCGTACGGATAAGTTTATGATTTCTTTAGACTCTAGGTCCACCTCAATTGCTTCCGATGTGAAATTAAGCGTAAAAAAGGAAGCATTCTCCGCTAAATTGGTGAAATTGCCGAGCTATCATTTCTTTGACACCTTACGCCAAAAATTGAATTGGGGGTTGGACCTAAGAAATTGATTCGTATGCCTTTACAAGCTTAACAATTATTAACCCCCTAAATACCAGGCCTCGTTTTTTTAGCGTTAGGTAGTTCATAACTTGCATCGTCTTGAAAAAGATCAATTTTAAGTATTTAAGATTCCTTGTACTGGGTTGTTTCCTAGTATGTAGCCCAGCAGCACTAGTTGTTGCACAAAGCTATGAGATAGGGGGTGGTCTAGGTACTGCCGTCTATTCAGGGGATATGATTCGGAAAATTGATGCTGGCCAATCTGGCCTTCAAGGAACGTTATTTGGCAAGAGAAATTTTGACAATGTTTGGAGCTTAAAAGTAGGAGTCAATCTTGCGGAGATCATGGGGGCAGATAGCATCCGTCCCATCGATGCAATGGCCTCTCTAAGGCAGGGACATTTTACAGGTAGGGTCACCGAACTCTCCGCAATCATGGAGTTCAACTTCCTAGATTATGTCAACCACAAGAGTGAGTTTCGGTTTTCTCCCTATGCCTTCTTTGGCATGGGCTACGCTTTCATGAATGCAGAAGGCCGAATGAATGCGGGTATGCCTGTAGAAAAATACAGGACTAGCACCGTAGTCATTCCATTTGGAGGTGGACTTAAGTTCCTACTTACAAATCAGCTCAACTTAGCATTGGAGCTTGGCTTTCGCCCAACTACCTCAGACGCATTGGATCAGCTTGGCAGCCAGCTTCCTGCCCTACCGCGGTACGAGACTCCCATTGGTCCTGACACCAAAGCGCTTCCTAAAAGCATGAATTTTGGAAATCCCAATAGCAAGGATTGGTATTATTTTCTTGGCCTAACAGTCAGCTATACCCTCACCAAGGCAAGGTGTTACGTCTATAATTAATTGGGCAGAGGGGATATTTATTGAAAAAGAAATCCCATTTTTGTACCTCCAAAAAAGTAGGTTTTCCAACCGCTGAAATGAAGGAAGATATAGATCGAAACAATTTACCAAAACACATTGCCATCATCATGGATGGGAACGGACGCTGGGCCAAAAAGCAAGGGGCCATGCGGATATTTGGTCATCGTAATGCAATCCAGGCAGTCCGGGATGCTATTGAGGGAGCCGGGGAAATAGGAATTCAACACCTAACTTTATTCTCCTTCTCTACCGAGAATTGGTCTCGACCCCAAGATGAAATTCAGGCGTTGATGCAACTGCTCGTAGAGACCATTGTATCTGAAATGCCCCGAGTGATGAAAAATAACGTCCGATTGAACACAATCGGAGATATCAAAAGCTTACCTACGGCTACCTACGAAAAATTGGTCGAGGCCGTGCACCAAACATCCTCCAATACAGGGCTTACTGTACATTTTGCTTTGAGCTACAGTGGACAATGGGAACTGACTGAGGCTACCAAACGCATTGCTCAAAAAGTCTCTGAAGGCAAAATACGCCCAGAGGAAATTACCCAAGCCACCCTAGTGGCGCATTTAGATACCGCAGGAATCCCAGATCCAGAACTGATGATTCGTACGAGTGGTGAGTTTAGAATTAGTAATTTCTTGCTCTGGCAACTGGCCTACACCGAACTGTATTTTTCAGACGTGTTGTGGCCTGATTTTAGAAAAGAACACCTGTTTGCCGCTATTGAAGATTACCAAAAGAGAGAGAGAAGGTTTGGAAAAACCGGTGAGCAAGTTAAACCCTAAGTATTAATGAAAAGAAGTATACTCATTCTGTTTTGTTTGATTTGGTCGGCAAGTTCTATGGCGCAAATCCGTTTGGGCCAAAGTCGCTATGCCTCCCCCAAGACAGTCAACATTCTGGAATTGAACTATGCAAAGCCTCAAAAATTTAGAATCGCTGATATTAAGGCGGTAGGGCTTTCTACGCTAGACGAAGTAGCCATAATTTCCTTGTCGGGCTTGAAAGTAGACGATCGAATCGATGTTCCTGGCGATGCTATTTCAAGCGCACTCAAAAAACTATGGGGTCAAGGCATCATTGGGGATGTCAAAATTTTGGTTACCAAGATTGAAGGAGAGGACATTTACCTCCTACTTGACCTCACAGAAAGACCCCGCTTCTCCCGTGTGGAATTTGAAGGCATCAACAAAACCCAAGAAGGCGAATTAAGAGATAAGGTAAACATCCGTGGTCGTGTCGTACGCGATGATGTACTCAACACCGCCAAACGAAACATTGAAAAGTACTACCTCGACAAAGGCTTCCTCAATACCGAAGTAAAAATCATTCAAGATCGCGACACCACCCTACCCAATAGTGTGAAGCTGCGCTTTGACATCGATCCTAAATCCAAGGTGAAAATCAATGAGATCGCCTTTTATGGGAATGATGAAATCAGCGATCGTGCGCTGAAAGGAAAGCTAAAGAAAACAAAGGAGCACGCGCGTGTATCCATCTTTAAAGATGTCTACAGCCGCCTGCTGGATGCAGATAAAGAAAGTCTTACCAGATCCCTCCTTTCCAGTCAGGTGGTCACTTCAGAGCAGGCAAACTCCTACATCAACAAAAATTTCAAGCTCAACTTCTTTAATGGATCCAAATACATCCCCAAAGAATACAGAAGCGATAAGGAAAAAGCAATCTCCTTCTACAATAGCAAAGGATTCCGTGATGCCAAAATCCTAGAGGATTCCATCTATAAATTCAGCGAAGACAAGATCAACATCGATATCTCCCTGGTGGAGGGAAATAAATACTACTACCGTAACCTCACCTTTACGGGTAACTATATCCACGACGACGCCGTACTACTTGCCAAATTAGGAATCAAAAAGGGGGATGTTTACGACAAAGAAACCTTAGACAAACGACTCAACTACGATCCTCAAAAAGGGGATGATGTGAGCTCTTTGTATCAGGACAATGGGTACTTATTTTTTAATATTGACCCGATAGAGATCAATGTAAGCGGAGATTCGATTGACCTCGAAATGCGAATCTTTGAAGGCCCTCAAGTGACCGTCAATAGTGTAGGCATCAAAGGCAACG
>JBILBQ010000068.1:0-15363 GCA_044353615.1 Algoriphagus sp.
CAAATACAAAACCTTCTGCAGCTGACTTGATGCTTTGCTCTAGGAAAGTCATTGTTCTACGTACAGAGATATATCTAAAGTCTTGGCTGTTTCCATCCAAAGTACGCGCTCCCCAAACTAGTACACCTTTTCCTTGGAAAGAACGAATAGCATTTACTGCCTTACCGTTCAAAGGTAGGTTTAACTCCTCTTGGGTATCACTTGTGATTTGAACACTCGCACCTACTACAGAACCCAAAGATAAATTAGCTGGGGCCTTAGCAACGTTGATAGAACTATCTACCATAGTGTATACACCTGCCATAGCAGAACTTGCTGGTAGCAAATTCAAACTTTCAGCGATTGTAGTTAGAATAGAGTTCAATTTACCACTTACCACTTTTAGAGTAGCTTGCAAAGAACTGATATCCTCTTTGGTTGTAGCTGACTCGATTTTAGCCAATTCACCTTTGATTGCAGTTGCTCTTGCTTGGTTGATACGATCAGCAGCCAAATCTTCATCAACTTCTTTTGACAAGATTTCAATTAGATCAGCAGTGTTGCTGATGTTGGTGAAATTAACATCACTAGAAGAAACGATAGTAGTTTGCACAAAAGGATAGTAAGCAGCACCCCACTGAAGGAAGTTTGAACCTACACCTTCTCTAAACTGATTGATAACGTCATCATCAGCATAAGTTCTGTCCTTCGCTCCATCATAGACGTCAAGAATAGCAAAACGGCTCTTTGTAGCATATCCACAATGAATTAACATCGCTTGCTGCAAAGTAAAACACTCTGCCTTAGCTAGTAAAATTGCCTCAGGGATTACTAAAAGAGTAGGTTCAGTGTACTTCAATACTTGAGGCAAACCTTTACCGGTACCTTCATCATTGAAATCTTTTGCACTTATGCCAGAATTGTAATCACCTACTGACAAAATGTAACAATCTGCTCCTCCATTTGAATAGAAGAATTTTACTGCAGAATGCAGCAAGAAGTTTGTAGTAGCATCAACGGTCAATTTGTAGCCATTCACACTAGACGCATCTGCGCTGATTTCAAATTTTACCTTTGGAGCTCCTCCAAAGAATTGCTCAAATTCCGCAAAAGAGGAAATTCGAGTAGGAACATTCGATAAAGATTTTGTTCCACGAGCCGCCTTCTGTGTATATCCCAGGAAAACCGGGACAGCTGTCCCTACCGGAACAACAGAGGAAGCAAAGGCGCTATTTTCTTCAATGTAAACGCCTGGTGTTGCTAATACAGTTGCCATAAATTTGTTTTAAAGTTTAAAATGATTTCTAATTTGGAGGAATTGGAATAAGCTTTTTATACTATGAGTCAGGAAAGTAAAGCAAAAGAAAATAAAAATTAAAATTTTTATCTCTTTTTTTTAAAATTATTTTCTTCCCAATAAATATAGAATAAAGAACAGAAAGAGAATTAGTTAACAATTCTATTCGATTCAGTGTAAAGGAATTGAATAAATCATCAATGACAAAGATTAGCGTGTTAAGTTTTAATTAAATCACCCTCAAACTGCCTTTAAAGGCTATAAACCGCTAAAAGGTTGTTTTTTTCGGGTTATGCATTTTGGAATACTATAAAATTGTCAACATTTCAGTTCAACAGTTTTATTACAAAAACAAAACGAATTAACATATTATAATTTTTTATTAAAAAAAAACAATTTTATGTTGATTTAAATTTTATAAATTAAAAATTACTTGATTTATTAATTAAAATAATCTAGCTACATCTAAATCTTCTTGTGTATCTATAGCAATAGATAGGTGAGTTGTCTCTACCATTTGAATAGGTATTCCTCTTTCTACAAACCGAAGTTGTTCCAAAAGTTCAATCTGCTCTAAATGGTCCTTTGTCCATTGGGTAATGGAAAGTAAAAGGTCCCGGCGGTATACATAGACACCAATGTGTTTCCAATAGGTAATTGTTCTTCCCTCACAATTTTACGGAATTGGAGACCTGGAAAAATAGATGGCGCGGTGCTGCTCATCAACCACCGCCTTCACAAAATTTGGATTTTGCACCTGTTCGGCAGCTAGCATACACATCAAGCTGGCGACCTTTACCTCAGGGTTTGCAAATGCTGCTACCAAATCCCGAAGTGTCTTGGCATCCTGAAAAGGCTCGTCCCCATACTCATTGACAATCAGGTCGGCATTTACTTCCTCCAAAGCTTCTGCGATTCGATCTGAACCGCTCTCGTTCTTTTTTTACTCATCCCTACTTTCCCACCAATCGTATGAATTTGCGATTCAATTAACGGATGATCCGTAACTACCCAAACGTCATCAAATACCCTCGTAGCCACCGTACTTTGATACGTACGCTGTATTACAGAAAGTCCCGCCAAGGTCCTGAACTAATTTGGCAGGCAAGCGCGTAGATGCATAGCGGGCAGGAATGAGTGCGGCGGATTTCACGGGATTTACAACTAGTGATTTAATTGGAACCAAATTAAATGAATCAAACCATACCCCTACCCTATTCCAATATTAAAAAATGCGCTTAATAAAAGCGCACCTCACATTTTGGAAAGGACTCTTTGAATGAATCAACAATTCGGGGTGTCAAACGCGTATTGAAACAGGTCAGTTTTTTGAGGCCCATAATATCTTGCAAGGCCTTCAACGATCTTAAATCTGTACTAGCCACATCCAACTCTTCCAATTTCTTTAAAGGCTCAATTCCCTTCAACGATTTGATATTCGTTCCTGATAGGTTTAACTTCTTTAAGTTGGTCAGCATACTTAATGCAATAAGCTCTTCAATCCCTGTGTTGGATAAGTCGAGCTCTTCCAAATTTACCAAGCCAGCGATGGGCAAATAATCAATAGCTGGGATTTGAGAAAGCTTCAAGGAAGTAAGTTTTGTCAACTGTCTTAATGGACTCAAAATCATGGTAGGTGAGTCAAAAACAGTCAGTTTTCTCAAATTGGAAAAAATAGTCAAGGGTTCTAAATTGGTAAATGAAACCTGTTCTAAAGTTAAAGAAGCCACAGCAGTGAGGTGATGAAGTTCCTCAGTGGTTGGGACAGTTAAAAGTTTATACTTTTCACTAAATACATGTTTCCAATCTTCATTGAGCCCTTCCCACCAGCTAAAAAGGCTGTCTGATCGGTAAATAATCGAAACATCAGGTCTAATAAGTAGAAATTCAGGGAATTCGGATTCCTTTACTTTAGAAGAATTTACATTCAGATAACTAAGCTCGGGAAGGCTGGAAAGAGCCGCTATTGACAAAATAGGGCTGCCCTCAAGGTCAATCCGTTCAAGAAGCACGTTTTCTTTTAAGCCAGAACCGTCTTGAACACTGGTATTTTTAGCAGTCAATTGACTAAGCGTCTTTATCTCTTGTAATGGAAGTAAATTATCCACCTTTTGATTGTTGGAAATACTTATGGAAGTAAGCGCAACAAACCTCACAAGTGGCACCAAGGATTCAATTCCTGAATCATCTAAGTTAAGTACTGGCAAATTTAAAGTCTGCGTTAAGCTTTCAATTCTGGGCTTTTCTATTTCAAGCTCAGGATTAATTTTGACAAGCACATTTTTCCAAGCCATTGACAAACTCTCCCACCAAGATTGCAAGTCCTTTACATGGTGGATTAAGAGAATCTCAGGATGATTTCGAACAAATAGGGTTGCATCTTCTTGACTTATCTTTGTTTCATCTGCGGCTATTTTCTTCAAGCTTGAAAGCGAACTGATTGGAGACAAGTCGGACACATTGCAAGCCGTGATATCCAAATGCACAAGATTCGTCATACTTGATACTGGAGAAAGATCTTCAAAATTGGTTTCTGAGAGATCCAAACTTATCATGGAATTGAGCTTTGAAAGCAGTGAATAATTTAAAATGTAGTTCTTCCTTAAAGATAAATTTTCCAAAACCGTTAAGTCCTTGATGTTCTCGATGGTATTGAAGCCACTTTCAGTTAAATCGAGGGTCTTCAAACTCTTAAATTGATTCAGAACAGCGAAACTTTGAATAGAAGTATTGGATGCTTTGAATACCTGGAGATTAGTCAGATTGACCAGCTCGCTGATATCTTCAATTTGGGTATTGGAAATATCTAAATCCCTGAGCCTGTCTGAATACTTAATAAACTTGATGGCTACTGTAGGGGTATTGGACAGACTTAAAGTTTCTAAAAAAGTAATGTTCGAGATCGGGGAAAGATCTTCAATAGCGGTGTGACTAATATCCAAAAACTTAAGATCCCTAAGCTCGGAAAGCGGCTTAAGGTCCTTAATCTGTGATTTACCAGACAGATTAAGTGAATCTACTGCGACAAATTTGTAGAGCTGACCAAGATCTGCTGAATCAGTTTTTGAAAGCTGGAAACGAGATTTAAAGTACAGTTTCCATTCTGGATCAAGTGAAGTCCACCAAGCTTTCAACTCGTCATCACGACTGATTTTGGTAGTATAAATACTGGCAATCTTAAGCTCTTGTGATTTTTCATCCAGGTTTACTTCAATAAACCTGGGTTTGATATTTGAGATTTTCTCTCCTTTCAAACCTGTAGCCGTAAGGGTGCGGTCTAAAGAAGCTAAAAAAAATACTTGGCCATTTTCCTTCTGGCCTGGCTTGATTTCACGAATCTTGAATTTAAACTCGATGTTTTTGTAAAAAAATTCAAGGTCTCTAAAGTAAGCCGTAACATCTTTATTGGTGACTACTTTGCGATCCAAGACCAAGTCATCTTCTACTTGAACTTTGCCATCACGGAAAATTTTCAGATAGCTCTCACGGATAATCACATCCTTGTCACGAGCAGAAGTTTGAGAATTCCCAACGGTATTGAGCAGGAATTCTAAGAAACGAACCTGATCCTCCACTTTAGTGGATAGTTCAGTCAATTGTTCTGAGGTATAGCCTTTTATGGTCTGTCCTTGAGCAACAACTGACAAACAAAAAAGGAAAAATAGAAAAGTATACCTACTAATCCTGATCATAGATGTACCTCAATAAAGTCTCCTTATCTCCTGGACCTAGACGCATCAAATTGGAAACTAACCATCCCGTATTGAACCCTGGTCTATTGAATTGATTTACTTCAAAATACCATCCTCCAATCTGGAAAAAATGGAATTTTACTCCATTAACCGTTTCAAATCGTAGATTATCCTGCTTCATCTCAAAAAGAAAAATTGCTAAATAATCTGGCGTGTAGGAAGTTGGAGTAAATGATTCTGGGTTTTCTGAATCTTGGAAGGCTCTCCTCATATTCATAAATCCGAGCTCATGACTCAGCGGGTGAAGAAAATCTTTCGCTAACCCAACAGGCTTGTTAAACAAATTTTTGAAGGGCTCAAAGACAACCTGATCAATGACCCATTCATAACCCAAACCCTCAGGCTGAATCTTCATAATAAAGGTCAATTTCTCTTTTTTGCCCTTGTACCAAAATACCGCATCCACTTCAGCAATCCATCCTGGCTTATGAAAAACCAAAAATTGAGGATAGTTTTGAGTAAGAATATTGGAAATAAATTCAGATTTCAACTCCGGGCTTATGGCAGAAGATTGATTATCAAAAAGTATGGAAACAAATCCCTTTCTTAACTTTTCGTTTTGATAAAGGGAATCCCCGGGATAAAAACGCTTGGTTCCATCAATGGATTCCTCCCCATTGAACCTTCTAAAAAATTGATTCATTTGTTTGGTAGAGGCAGCAAATCTACCATCATCTTTTATTGTCCCGGGGCTACCTAAGCCTTGCCCCGAGACAATAGAGATGTAGGAAATAAAAATAGCAAAAATTAATACGCTTTTTCTCATGCGGAAGTTTCAGTCACTCGAATATCGCCGAGCATTACGTCCCAAAATTCAATGGTACGGCCAGCAATTTGAGTTTGCTTCTTCTCTACATATATGGTAATATCCTTTTTTGTCGTGTCCTTGTAATTCATGCCAGTTTCAATTGAGGTACCCTCAAAACGCTGGTAAACAGTAATCACACCTACATAACGACCATCAGGTTGGCGCTCTAAATCAGACACGTACTGAATATCATACCAAGTAATGTTTACTTTATCGTAATTCAAGGCCATCAATCGCTCAAAGTATCTTCTTACTTTGTAATAGGCGATCTCTTGGGTATTAATGGAAGAAACACCCATCTCTGCACCAGCTGCAAAAAGCTCCTCAGCTCTATCCATTACGCGGTTCGCTTCAGAAAACTGAGTTTCCTTATTTCCAATGATGGAAATGTACTTGGAAAGGTCTTTTACCTTTTCTAGCGCAAGGGAATCAATCGCTTGCTTTCTTCTTGGGCTAATATTGTCCTGAGCAAATGCTGCCGTTACGGTAGCGAGAAATAGCCCTAGGATAAGAATACCAGTATTTTTCATAAGAGAATTAGTTTCAGGGATGGATTATTTTCTTTTAAGTTCCAGTTCAGT
Organism: Algoriphagus sp.; assembly: GCA_044353615.1. GTDB lineage: Bacteria > Bacteroidota > Bacteroidia > Cytophagales > Cyclobacteriaceae > Algoriphagus. Next base: position 6,418 of record JBILBQ010000068.1, read on the forward strand.
CACTTTACCCCCTGCCAATCGAATATCAGAGATGTAATTCAAGTTTTTCTTGGTGTCTTTCAGGTACTCCAAGTATTTTTTGATAGAGGTGGGCTCATCGTAATCTTTAACGCCACCTTCTTCATGGATAACAATTAAAATTGGGGTCTCCGGGTTGGAAAACATGGCCAACACTTCCTGAATGGACTGATTAGCGGCAGTCACATTGCTAGCTGAAGCAATGGACGAAAACTGACTTTCAAGCTTTTCAACTGCAATTTCATCTGTAGAGCGAACCACGGGTGCAGGCGCTGGGGTAGGCTTAGCAACTTCCGCCACAGCCTCTTGAACAGGAGCTGGCTCAACAGCCTTCTTTTTGCTTTTACAGGCACCCATAGCCAAAAGGACTAGTACTGCCATCAACACGGTTTTCCTCAAGGAAATAGCGAACATTGGATGTTTCATCATAATTATAGGTTATTGATTTCGGTTAGGTGTTCCATTTCGGATTCTTATATACTGCAAATTAAATAAAACATTACAAAGATTTGAACTACTTACTCCAGTGGTCAACTTTTTTTTCATTGGACTTTGATTGAATAATCGAGAGGTCACCAATCAAAAACAAGCTCGGCCCAATCTTTAGATAATTACCTACTTTAAGGACAGGTAATTAGAAGGTAAATCCCACTTACAATCGAGCATCCACTAAGGATCGATCTAACACTCCTTTGACATCATAGATGACCTGATTTGGATTTTTTCGAAGCGGCATGCTAGCAAAAGCATCGTGCGAAACAGCCAAAACTATTGCAGAATACTTTGAAATATCAGGAAGCACATTGCCGACTTGAATTTTAATGCCATACTCCTCCTCCACTTCCTTCTCATTTGCCCACGGATCATATACGTCTACACCCATATCGAAGGTTCGCAATTCATGGTAAATATCAATCACGCGCGTATTCCTTACATCAGGACAATTTTCTTTGAAGGTAAAACCCAAAATCAACACCTTCGCATCCAAGACTTTAATATCCTTACGCATCATCAACTTGATAATTTCAGTTGCGACAAACTTTCCCATGCTGTCATTCACTCTTCTGCCCGCAAGAATAATCTCGGGATGATACCCCACTTCTTGTGCTTTTTGAGCGAGGTAAAAAGGATCCACTCCAATGCAATGTCCACCGACCAACCCAGGCTTGAATTTTAAGAAATTCCACTTCGTGCCAGCAGCCTCCAAAACTTCTTGGGTATCAATACCCAACAAATTGAAAATCTTGGCCAGCTCGTTTACAAAGGCAATATTGATGTCACGCTGTGAATTTTCAATGACTTTAGAAGCTTCCGCAACCTTGATCGAAGAAGCTTTATAAGTTCCAGCAGTGATGATGCTGCGGTAGAGGTCATCTACAAAATCTGCCACTTCTGGAGTGCTTCCAGAGGTAACCTTTACAATCTGTGCTACGGTATGCACTTTATCTCCCGGATTAATTCGCTCGGGAGAATAACCCGCATAAAAATCAGCATTGAATTTTAATCCAGAAACCTTCTCCAATACAGGTACACAATCCTCTTCTGTCACTCCAGGATATACTGTGGATTCATAGATGACCACATCCCCCTTCTTCAAAAAATGCCCAATGTTTTCAGAAGCCTTCAACATCGGAATAAGGATTGGACGATTGTGCTTATCTGTTGGAGTAGGAACCGTTACAATGAATACGGTACAGTCGCCCAAGTCCTTGGAATCAAAGCTTGGAAATAAGCCTTTTTCACCCACCTGAGGACTGGAAGAGCGCAATACCAACGCAAGCGAGTCGTCTACTACCTCTAGGGTCGCATCATGACCTGAAACCAACTCTCCTACCCGCTTTTGATTGATATCAAATCCAACCACTGGATACTTCTTGGAAAATTCTACTGCTAAGGGTAGGCCCACATAGCCTAAACCGATTACAGCGATCTTTACTTCATTTAGTGGCTTCACAAGCTATTTTTATTAATCAATTACATGAAACTAGTAATCGGAAATTACTGATTTTAAAGGATAAAACCTGCAAGGACAAACTCCCTAAACAGTAGTTTTTCCTATCCCCTGAAATCTAAATCCTATCTTTTCCATTCGAGCCGCATCCAAGATATTTCTACCATCAAATACCGTGGCTGGCTGCTTCATCTCCACATGTATCTGCTCCCAGTCGAGCAAAACAAATTCATCCCACTCGGTTAAAATGGCAACAGCTGCCGCATCTTTACATGCTTCATAGGCCGAATCAACCACCAGCACCAGTTTCCTGTTTTCTTCACTTGAACGGGTTTCTAGGAAGTCCAAGTCCGCATAAATTTTTTCTTTGGATACCTTAGGATCGTAAACCACCACAGAAGCACACTCTTCCAAAAGGTGATCCGCTACATAGATGGCTGCCGACTCTCGTGTATCGTTGGTGTCCTTTTTGAAGGCCCAACCTAAAAACGCAATTTTCTTTCCATTGACCGTATTGTACAGGCTCTTGATGATTTGCTTGGCAAATCTCGCAGTTTGATGGTCGTTAATCTTGATTACCTGCTCCCAATAATCCGCTACTTCATGCAACTGATAACTCCTGCAGATGTAAACCAAATTGAGGATGTCTTTCTTGAAACAGGATCCACCAAAGCCTACTGAAGCCTTCAAGAACTTCGGGCCTATTCGAGAATCCATTCCGATTGCCTTAGCGACATCGTCCACGTCAGCCCCTGTCGCTTCACAGAGTTCTGAGATGGAATTGATGGAAGAAACGCGTTGGGCAAGAAAAGCATTTGCACTGAGCTTGCTGAGTTCAGAAGACCAAAGGTTTGTCGTCAAGATTTTTTCCTCGGGAACCCATGCAGCATAGATCGAAGCCAAAGCCTGAATGGCTTCTTTTCCGGCTTCACTTTGGTCACCTCCTATCAACACGCGGTCCGGAGCTAGAAGGTCTTGAACAGCTGTCCCTTCTGCCAAAAATTCAGGGTTGGAAAGCACTTGGAATGAAACTCCACTCTGCGAATTATGTAAAATATCTTTTATTGCCTGAGCGGTACGGACTGGCAAGGTGGATTTTTCAACTACAATTTTGGAGGAGGTAGCAACTTCTGCGATCTGCCGTGCGCACAATTCAACCCACTTCAAATCAGCAGCCATCCCCTTCCCTTCCCCATATGTTTTGGTAGGTGTGTTGACGGAAATAAAAATCATGTCTGCTTCTCGAATTCCTTGGTCTACATCTTTTGAGAAAAACAAGTTTCTCCCGCGCGCTTTGGACACAACTTCTGCCAAACCAGGTTCATAAACGGGTAAAAAACTTAAATCCTGATGATTCCAAGCATCAATTCGAGCAGCATTGGCATCTACCAGCACTACACGAATGTCTGGACATTTGAGTGCCAAGACAGCCATCGTAGGCCCCCCTACATAGCCTGCTCCGATGCAACAGATCGTTTTAATTTTTTTCATGGTTTACTTTACTCGAGTCAACTGAAAAAATCAAGCAGTGTAAAAAACTGCCCATCATAAGAATTCATACTGCAAATAACGGAAGGAATTGCTGTTTTTTAGTAGAATTGGCTACAATTTGTAGGTATTAAAACCAAAAAAAGCATCATTAATCCGATTATTTACAAGTCCTTCCAAAATTCTAGTCGAAAAATATTGCCTTAAATCCCCATTTTATTTATAACTTTTTGGGATTAACACCTAAACCCATGACCTACTCAAGCCTTATTCGAGGGCTTATTTGGATTTTGAGCATCGTATCCTTTTGGAGTTGCTCAGAAAAATCCGCTACCCCTCCTGAATTACTGGATGGCGAACAGCTGAGTTATAACTTCCATATTCGCCCTATACTTTCAGACAAGTGCTTTGCTTGTCATGGTCCAGATGCCAATAAGCGAGAAGCCAACCTCCGGTTAGATACGGAGGAAGGGGCTTTTGCAGCCTTAAAAGAAAGTCCTGGGAAATTTGCACTCGTAGCGGGCAAACCGCTCAACTCAGAAGTGTACCACCGCATCACAAGCGCTGATCCGAGCTTGATCATGCCTCCACCCGAATCTAACCTTAGCCTTACCGAAACCGAAGTTCAACTGATTACCCGCTGGATTGAACAAGGTGCTGACTATGAACCACATTGGGCTTTTACGCGAGTAGAAAAACCGAAAGTACCTACCACCACTTGGGGATACAATGAAATTGATCGATTTGTCGCAACAAAAATCAAATCAAAAGGCCTAGAACCCAATCCTGAAGCAACCTCATTCGAACTGATCAAACGTGCAAGCTTAGATCTCACAGGACTCCCACCTTCCCTAGAACTTCTGGAAAAATATGCAGGTTTCAAAGGGGGAAATACCTACGATAAATTACTAGACCAGTTGCTCAATAGCCCCGCTTACGGAGAAAAAATGGCAATTCTCTGGTTGGACATCTCCCGCTACTCAGACAGCTATGGCTACCAAGACGACAACATCCGAAGCCAATGGCCTTACCGAGATTGGGTGATTCATGCCTTCAATAAAAACTTGCCTTACGATCAGTTTTTGACCTGGCAGCTCGCAGGCGACCTTCTACCCAATCCGACCAAAGAGCAAATCTTGGCTACTGCCTTCAATCGAAACCACAAATACACGGAAGAAGGCGGCATCATTGAAGAAGAGTACCGGGTGGAGTATGTACTGGACAAAACCAACACATTTAGTAAAGGTATCCTTGGAATAACCATGGAATGCGCCCAGTGCCACGACCACAAGTATGATCCTGTATCCCAAAAGGAATACTACCAACTCTATGCATTTTTCAATAACTCTCAAGAAAAGGGCTTTGAGGGGGATGTGAGTGTATCCAAACCAGCAAAAACTCCAATTCTTTGGGTTGAGCAGGACGATTTGGATGGTATCCTAAGCTTCATCAACCATCCTGATACAAGCAAACTCAGCATATCCGTAATGGGTGAATTGGAAGAAAAAAGAACGACCTACATCCTCAATCGAGGGGCCTACGATGCACCTACCCTTCCTGTAGAGGCGTCAACACCCACTTCCATTTTATCCTTCTCGCCCTCCTTTGAAAAAAATAGACTTGGACTCGCCAAGTGGACCACACACCGAGATAATCCTCTTACAGCACGCGTTTTTGTCAACTTAATCTGGCAAGAAATCTTTGGACGAGGCATAGTCAAATCGGCAGGTGATTTTGGAATGCAAGGCGACCTCCCTACCCATCCTGAACTACTCAATTGGTTGGCAGCAGATTTTATGGACCAAAACTGGAACATGAAAGGACTCCTCAAAACGATCTTACTTTCAGCTACTTACAGGCAATCTGCTAGTATTTCTCCTAAGCATTTGGAGATTGATCCCGACAACTTTTATTTGGCCCGAGCTCCACGCCTGCGACTCCCTGCCGAAAATATTCAAGACCTCGTACTTGCTTCAAGTGGATTATTGGTGGGAGAAATTGGAGGTCCTAGTGTCAAGCCCTACCAGCCAGCAGGACTTTGGGAATCTGCCACCTCTGGTCGTGGGGTACTTGCCAACTACCAGCAGGATAACGGCCCTAAATTGTACCGAAGAGGAATTTACAACTTCATCAAATTAACAGTTCCTCCGCCAAAAGCAATCATCTTCGACTCGAGCAACCGGGATCGATGTGAGATCACTCGAAATCGAACCAATACCCCATTGCAAGCACTTGCCATGATGAATGATCCGATGGTGTTGGAAGCAGCACGCGTTTTAGCAACCCGACTTGGCGAAAAATTCAAACAATCGGACCAAGCCATCAACGAGGCCTTCAAACGAATTGTGTGTAGAGAATTGAAGACTGAAGAAAAAGAATTGCTTCAAAATTACTACGACACCGAACTAAAGCATTTCCAAACGAATCCAAAAGATGCAGCGGCCATCTTGGATGTTGGAGAATACCCCATCCATCCGCGCGCAATAACCCCAAAAAATGCAGCACTCATGCAGGTAATTGTCAGCCTCTACAATTTGGAAGAAACCATTACGAAAAGTTGATATGGACAAAGAATTTTTAGAACAGGGACTCAACCACAACCGCAGGAAATTTCTTTCCCGCGTGAGCTTGGGCTTAGGAAGTGTCGCCTTGGGATCTTTATTGATTCCTGACCTATTCTCAGGAAAAAAGGAAGCTGAAGAATCCTTAATGCGGGCCTTGCCCCATTTTGCTCCAAAGGCAAAGCGCATCATTTACCTATTTCAAAATGGTGCGCCTTCTCAATTGGAAACCTTTGATTACAAACCCCAGCTAATCAAAAATTTTGGGCAAGAGCTTCCAGAATCCATCCGCATGGGACAGCGACTTACAGGTATGACCGCAAGTCAAAATTCTTTCCCGCTCGTAGGATCCTATTTCGATTTCAACCAATACGGAGAAAGTAGGGCTTGGATCTCTTCTCTTTTCCCACACATCTCTTCCGTAGTAGATGACCTATGCATTATCAAATCCATGCATACCGAGGCAATTAACCATGATCCAGCACTCACCTTTTTCCAAACAGGTGCTCAGGTGGGCAACCGACCTAGCATGGGTTCTTGGTTGAGCTATGGACTTGGAAGTGAAAATGAAAACCTACCTGCTTTTTGTGTGCTACTGAGCCGTGGCAAAGGAAATGGACAAGGGGTGTATTCAAAATTGTGGTCAAGCGGCTTCTTGGATGCAAGGCACCAGGGGGTACAGTTCTCTAGTTCAGAAGATCCTGTGCTCTACCTTTCCGATGCTGAAGGGATGAGCAAGAATCAACGCAGAAGGATGTTGGATCAGCTGGCAGCCATGAATGATCTCAGCTACCAAGAGTTTAACGACCCACAAATCACGACCAAGGTCCAGCAATACGAGATGGCATTCCGCATGCAAACTGCCGTTCCAGAAATTACCGATGTAAGCAAAGAGCCCGATGCAGTAGTGAAACTTTATGGGCCCGATTGCTTGGTTCCTGGAACCTATGCTGCCAATTGCCTTTTGGCGCGAAAACTTTCTGAAAATGGAGTTCGCTTTGTCCAGCTCTACCACCAAGGATGGGATACCCATGACAACCTCCCCAATCAGATGATTGGCCAAGCCAAAGATGTGGATCAGGCCTCTGCTGGACTGATCACAGATCTAAAGCAACGAGGACTTCTAGATGAAACTTTGGTGATTTGGGGTGGGGAATTTGGAAGAACCAACTACTGCCAAGGAAAAATCGCTCCTGAAAACTATGGACGCGACCACCACCCACGTGCATTTTCCATATTTATGGCTGGTGGCGGTGTTAAATCTGGGATGGTTTACGGTGAAACGGATGATTTTGGATACAACATTCAAGAAAACCCTGTTCATGTTCACGATTTCCAAGCTACAGTCATGCAGTTAATGGGTATAGACCATGAGAAACTGATTTACAAACACTTGGGAAGAAGGTACCGACTGACTGATGTGCATGGCAAAGTAGTATCTGATTTAATTGCCTAACCTCTCATCCAGTTGAATCTCTTGAAGCCTAAAATTTTACTTGAAAATCTCCTCATTTTTTGGTGTGGATTAACTGCTATTCTACTTGTTGGTGGGGAAAATCTTCAACTTCCTACTTGGCTACAGGTAGTGGGAAGATTGCATCCACTGCTCCTTCACTTTCCAATTGTCCTCCTGCTTTTGGGAGCTTCCCTCCTTTGGATTCGAGATGAAAATCGAATGCGCTACTTCACTTGGCTTCTATTGGTTGGAGCCAATCTAGCGGGCGCAACAGTGGTGGCTGGACTTTTCCTTGCAACAGAGGACTATTCCGGTGATGCCATATCCTGGCATAAATGGACTGCAATCAGCAGCCAAGGAGTGGCAGTAGCACTTTACTTCTTAAGAGATCGCGCAATTACTATCCTACGGTCCCTATCCATTAGCCTTTCCGTTCTTCTCGTACTTGCAGGGCATTTTGGTGCAGCACTTACACATGGGGAAGACTTCTTGCTTGCTCCTTTGCAGCTAACAAGCGTGGAACCTCTTTCTTTAGCCGATGCTGAGGTTTTTAAGGATTTGGTTCAGCCAATTTTTGAATCCAAATGCGTTGCTTGTCACCAGGAAGGAAAAATCAAAGGAGAACTAAGATTGGATCTGCTTACTGGCATCCAAAAAGGAGGGAAGTCCGGTGCGCTCTTCGTTGCAGGTAAACCAGAACTTTCCTTGCTTATCCAGCGGATTCACCTACCCCTTGAAGAAGAAGAGCACATGCCTCCAAAAAATAAGCTTCAGCTGACCGAAGAGGAATTGGAGATTCTTAGCCTTTGGGTGAGTTCAGGAGGAGGATTTGATCAAAAGGTAATGGATTTACCACAAGAAGACCCTCTTTTTCAATTGGTTTCGGCTCGGTTCTCAGTTCAAAAAAGCTATACCTTTTCAGCAGCAGATCCAGATGATATTGCTGACCTAACTACCTTTTTTAGAAAGGTAAGGCCCATTTTTCCAGGATCGCTAGCCCTTGAAGTGGCGTATTATGGTTCCTCCGCTTTTGATGCCAACTCCTTGGCAGAGCTCAATGTAGTTCGAGACCAGGTAGTCAAACTCAATTTGAGCCGTATGCCGCTTCAAGATGCGGATTTAAGTTTACTGTCTGACTTTCAAAATCTTGAATCACTTTACCTCAACTTTACTTCCCTAACAGGAAATCAACTCAAGTCGCTGATCAACTTACCTAAACTGGAAGTATTGGCCATTTCAGGAAATACGCTGGACGAGGAAGGAATCAAGGCGTTGGTGAGCATGCGCCAGCTACGGCACCTTTACCTCTGGCAAACCGGACTTAAAGAGCCACAAAAAAACCAATTGAGTAAGGCGCTATCCACTACCCAACTTGACTTTGGCTATGAGGGTATAGGAGTTGTTTATCCGCTAAATCCTCCAAAAATCAAGTTTGAAAGTACTTTATTTGAAGGAAAAATCGAGGTAACCCT
>JBILBQ010000151.1:0-4653 GCA_044353615.1 Algoriphagus sp.
GATACTCCTCAGGAAGAAGAATATGAGGACGAAGTTATTGAAGATATTGTGCATGAAGAGGATGACAATTCCCTTTCCTTGGAGCGGAAGGAGAAAGAAATGATCCTCAAGGCATTGCGGAAACACAACAATAAAAGAAAGTATGCCGCCAACGACCTCGGGATCTCGGAACGGACGCTCTACAGAAAAATCAAACAATATGATATTGAATAGATCTTGGCTGTTGTTGTTTGTCTTAAGCTTGGGAATCTCTGCATGTTCCATCAAATACAGCTTTACAGGTACCAACATCAATTACGAGCTGGTAAAGTCTTTCTCAGTGGAGAATTTTTTCAATGACTCTGGCGGTGGTCCTGCCAACATGGAGCAGCGATTTACCGAAGCATTGAAAGAATATTACCAGCGTAACACCCAGCTTGAACTAATTCGAAATAATGGAGACCTCCAGTTTTCTGGTTCCATTGTCCGTTATTCCTTATCCCCGCAGGCCGTCGTATCCTCTGGTGATCCCAATCTACCCGATCGAGCAGGCCAAATGCGACTCACCATTGCTGTGGAAGTGGAGTACATGAACATGACCAATGAAGAGGAAAACAAAAAACAGACATTTACCTTTTTCCAAGATTACGATCCTCGCACAGTGACGTTACTAGATGTAGAGAATCAATTGGTTGAAGACATTTTCGAAACAATCATTCAAGATATTTTTACGGCCACAGTCGCCAATTGGTAAATTCCGTATATTGAATTCAAAATACTTGTTGTGAACGCATCTCAATTTTTAGAACTCATCCAAAAAGCAGATCAGCTGGAAAAAGCGGAATATTTACTGCTGAAGAAGGTTCAAAAAAACTTTCAATTTTTTTATTTGTCCCATGCGCTGTCTACAAGATTTGAGTTAAAAAATGAAGAAAGTAGCCCTTCACTACCGCTGGCGGCAGTTACGAGTGTGGACCGAGTTTGGCTGAAAAATTGGTTATACCAACCTCTTGGATCGGAAAAAAAGCAAGAAGAAGGAGGTTCAGGTGAGAAATCAGCCTTGGAAAACACAGGAACAGCAACTAAAGATGCAGCAGGTGACCACCCAGAAAAAATAAAGGTTAAAAAGCGAGAAGCCCCTAAGGACGACTTAATCGAGAGTATCCGTAGAAAAGAGAAAAAAGAAATAGTAGACGTAGAAAAAAGAGCTCAAATTGACTTGATTAAGGAGTTTAGTAAAAAGGAAATCAAGCTTGCCACAATCAAGGAGATTGAAGCCAACAAAAATATTGAGAATTTATCCAGTGCGAGTACCAGCTTAAATGAAGGGTTAATTTCAGAAACTTTCGCCGCTATTCTTCTCCAGCAAGGCAAAAAAGCAATGGCAATCGAAATTTATGAGAAGCTTGCTTTGAAGTTTCCCGAGAAAAGGGCTTACTTTGCGGACTTAATTAAAAAATCACAAGAATAAATCCAATTTTATGTTTACTCTACTAATCAGTGTTATTTTGGTGTTGGCAGTTTTGCTAATCCTAGTGATTTTAGGCCAAAACGCAAAGGGTGGCGCTGGTGCGGCATTTGGTGGAAGTGCTTCACAAATAATGGGGGTAACACGTACAGGTAATGTTTTGGAAAAGGCAACCTGGATTTTAGCGATTTCTATTTTAGGATTGGCCCTTGCATCATCCGTGTTCTTTACAAGCAGCCAAGCCAATCAATTTTCATCTCCGAATATTGAGACTGCCAAAGAACAAGTAGTTGCTCCAGCTTTTGGAGATACTCAAAATGCACTTCCTGCAACCGAAGCAGCTCCTGCTGACTCTACAGCAACAAAATAAGTCAAGCCTTATAAAATTAGGGGCCTTACTGTTTACAGTAAGGCTCTTTTTTTTGGGGTTAACTGACACATTGATGGCATCAAACACCAAAAAGGGAAATTTTGGCAGATAGAACCGCTTTAAAAAATATTTTTTATGTCGAAAAACTAAGGGTTTTGCGTCGATTTGTCAGAATACAGTCAAGTTCAACCCTTGGCATAAGAAGTGCAGGAAGGAGTCTGTAAGTTTACTAAAACCCTTAACATTTTATATCTATGTCAAAAGTGAACATCAAACCTCTTGCAGACCGCGTTTTGGTTGAGCCAGCAGCTGCAGAAGAAAAAACTGCTTCCGGTCTTTACATTCCGGACACTGCAAAAGAAAAGCCTCAAAAAGGTATCGTTATTGCAGTAGGCAACGGAAAAAAGGATGAGCCATTGACCGTAAAAGTTGGAGATACTGTATTGTACGGTAAATATTCCGGCACAGAATTGAGCGTCGATGGAAATGACTACCTCATCATGAGAGAGTCCGATATTTTCGCAATCCTGTAACTAATTAATCACACCCTGAAAAATTTAACTAAAAATGGCTAAACAACTATTTTTCGATACTGACGCTAGAGATCGTCTCAAAAAAGGCGTTGACGCACTTGCTGACGCAGTAAAAGTAACCCTTGGCCCAAAGGGTAGAAATGTCATCATTGACAAGAAATTTGGTGCTCCTACCATCACCAAAGACGGTGTATCGGTAGCAAAAGAAATTGAGCTAAAGGAGCCTATCGAAAACATGGGAGCCCAGCTTGTAAAAGAAGTAGCATCCAAAACTGCAGACCAAGCGGGTGACGGAACTACTACTGCTACCGTATTGACTCAGGCGATCTTTAACGTAGGAATCAAAAACGTAGCTGCTGGTGCAAACCCAATGGATTTGAAGCGTGGCATCGACAAGGCAGTAGCAGCAGTTGTAGCTGAATTGAAGGCCAACTCTAAGCCAATCTCTACATCCAAAGAAATCGCTCAGGTAGCAACTGTCTCTGCAAACAACGACGAGGAAATCGGTAAGATGATTGCTGATGCCATGGATAAAGTTGGCAAAGACGGTGTAATCACTGTAGAAGAAGCAAAAGGTACAGAAACTGAAGTGAAGACTGTAGAAGGTATGCAGTTTGACAGAGGTTACCTCTCTCCTTACTTCGTGACCAACACGGAGAAAATGGAAGTGGAATTGGATCATCCGTACATCTTGATCTACGACAAGAAGATTTCTTCCATGAAAGAATTACTTCCTGTACTTGAGCCAGTAGCTCAGTCTGGAAAGCCGCTTTTGATCATCGCAGAAGATGTTGATGGTGAAGCACTTGCTACACTTGTAGTAAACAAAATCAGAGGGGCATTGAAAGTAGCAGCTGTTAAGGCTCCTGGATTCGGTGACCGTAGAAAGGCCATGTTGGAAGACATCGCGATCCTTACAGGTGGAACAGTGATTTCTGAAGAAAGAGGCTTTAAGCTAGAAAATGCTACCCCAGACATGTTGGGAAGAGCAGAGAAAATCAACATCGACAAGGACAACACCACCCTTGTAAATGGTGCTGGTGATAAGGGTGCCATCAAAGGCAGAATTGCTGAGATCAAAGCTCAAATCGAAAAAACAACTTCTGACTACGATAGAGAGAAATTGCAAGAGCGCCTTGCGAAACTTTCTGGCGGTGTAGCTATCCTTTACATTGGAGCTGCTACAGAAGTAGAAATGAAGGAAAAGAAAGATCGTGTTGACGATGCCTTGCATGCCACTAGAGCAGCTGTTCAAGAAGGTGTGGTTGTAGGTGGCGGTGTAGCCCTGATTAGAGCTGCTTCTGCCCTTGACAACCTAAAAGGTGCAAACGAAGATCAAGACACAGGAATCAACATTATTCGCATTGCGATCGAATCTCCATTGAGAACGATCGTGAGCAACGCTGGTGGTGAGCCTTCCGTAGTGGTCAACAAGATTCGTGACAACAAAGGAAACTTTGGTTACAACGCGAGAACTGACAAATACGAAGACCTAATCAAGGCAGGAGTCATTGACCCTACCAAGGTAACGCGTTTGGCTTTGGAAAATGCAGCCTCTATTGCAGCCTTGCTTTTGACTACCGAGTGTGTGGTAGCAGACGTGAAGGAAGAAGGTCCTGCTATGCCTCCAATGGGTGGCGGCGGAATGGGTGGCATGATGTAATCATCCTCCACTTCTTACAAAAACAGAAAGGAGATCCAATTGGATCTCCTTTTTTAGTTTAGGTCTGAATGAGTTAAAAACTTATTCAACCCTGGCTTCCTGGAAATTTGGATTGGTTTTCAATAGTTCATTTTGACAATCATTTACCAGTCCGGATTTAAGGGATACTTACAACCTTGTTCTAATTTCCATTTTGTTTATAGGCAGTTTCAAGTTCTGATTTCATTTTCTCAAAATCACTTTTAAAAGATTTTTCTTTCATGATTTGTTGTACAAACTGAAAGGCAAACGTTTTTCCCGCTCTACTATCACTCGGATAATGCACACCCCTAACCTCCCTTGAGAAGGCCATATCGTAGGCATTGCTTAAAAATTTGTCATTTAATTCCGGAAATATTTCTGCCAATAAATACGCATTGACATAGGAAGCTGATGAGTGTCCGCTTGGGTAGGCAGAATGTCCAGGTGCTTCCGGATTTTTTATATCCTTACTCAAATGATAAGGTCGTGGGCGGGCAAAGTCTGCCTTTAGATTGAAAAAGTAGTAAGTAGCATCTTGAATGACGTTTTGCAACACTCGAGTGGTCTCAGGCAATTTGTCTGGCGTGTACCAATTTCCTAAGTCTTTTCCAATGTGAAA
>JBILBQ010000152.1:0-4640 GCA_044353615.1 Algoriphagus sp.
TAATGATGGTGGTGCAATTGGCTTGGGTACGATTTGCGATGCCTGAAACGAAGGGTAGATCCCTCGAAGAAATTCAAAAAGCCTTACAAAATTAATCATGTCTGATACTGTCGTTCTCTTTGGAGAAATGCTTTGGGATTGCCTTCCCACTGGCGCTGTTCCCGGTGGCGCTCCCATGAATGTAGCCCTCCACCTTCACCAGTTGGGTCTCCCAACGCAATTGATCTCTGCGGTAGGCAAAGATGCCGATGGGGAAAAGCTGCTCGAATTCCTCCGTTCCTTCAACCTTCCTTTGGATCTGGTACAGGTCCCTGAGCAGCACCCCACTTCCCAGGTGATTGTCGATACACGCGATCCCGAAAACATGCGCTACGACATTGTGAAGCCCGTGGCTTGTGACTTTTTGGCTTGGACTCCAGAGCAAGACCGAATCGTGGAAGAAGCAGATGCATTTTTATTTGGCACGCTGGGTGCACGCCACCCCGAGAGTTTGGCTACCCTGCTCAAGCTCCTGCGCCACCCTACCCTACGTATCTTCGATGCGAACCTTCGACCACCCCACTATTCCTTTGATGTGATCGAAACGCTACTCGGCTACACGGATATCCTCAAAATCAACGAAGAAGAATTGGAGGTATTTGCCGAACACTTTGGCACAGAAGCCACAATCACTGGCCTCTGTTCCTATTTGGACCAGCAGTATCCCATTTCCATCATCTGCATCACCCGTGGATCTAAAGGTGCCGCTATCTACCAAAAAGGAGCGATTGTGGAGCACCCAGGGTATAAAGTAGCACTTCAAGATTCTATTGGAGCTGGAGATGCATTTTTGAGTGGCTTTATCAAGATGTACCTGGCGGAAAAGTCCCCTGAAGAAATTATAGACTTTGCATGCAAGCTAGGCGGCTATGTTGCTACGCAAAAAGGCGGGGCACCGAGGTATACGGAGGAGATGGTACTACGAGAAATACAATAGGAGTATTTCTCAGAAGCAAGAGGCGAGATACAAGAAGCAAGATACCTGCCTGCAGAAGGAAGGCAAGAGCAAAGACTAGGAAATTTGAATATGCTTTGAACTAGCCTATATTGATTTGATATTCTTCAGTTAGCGTTCTGAATTTGGTGTTTTGAAGAATCAGGAATATAAATACCATCTCTCGCCTCTTGGCTCTTGTTTCTCGCTTCTTATTTTCTGTCTCTTTTCTCTTGTTTCTTGCTTCTTGTCTCTTGCTTCTCAATAAATAATATCTGCCTTCACACCTATTAATTTGCACGAGAAGCCAGAGCCCTCTATTTTTAGCCCTTCATTTAGGGCACCGTTTCCCTAAACCAACTCTTTTATGTCTAAAAATCTTGTCATCGTAGAATCCCCCGCCAAAGCAAAAACCATTGAAGGTTACCTGGGAAAGGACTTTAAGGTTGCCTCCAGCTACGGCCACGTGCGGGATCTCCCCAAAGGCGACAAGGCCATCGACATTAAAAACAGATTTAAGCCTACCTACGAGGTTACTGCCGACAAAAAAGAGGTGATCAAAAATCTCAAAGCACTGGTCAAGGACGCCGAAATGGTCTACCTCGCAAGTGACGATGACCGCGAAGGAGAAGCGATTTCCTGGCATTTAAAGGAAGTATTGCAGCTGGAGGAAAAGGACTGCAAGCGCATTGTATTCCGCGAGATCACCAAAAACGCCATTCTTAAAGCCATTGATAACCCACGTACAATCGACTACGATCTCGTGAATGCCCAGCAGGCACGACGCATCTTGGATCGATTGGTAGGTTTTGAGCTCTCTCCTATCCTTTGGAAAAAAATCAAAACTGGACTTTCTGCCGGACGTGTGCAGTCTGTGGCAGTTCGCTTGATTGTAGAGCGTGAGCGGGAAATCGAAGCGCACAACTCGAAGTCATCCTTTCGTATTAATGCCCTCTTTGAGGTGGAAGGCAAATCCTTCCAGGCCGAGTTGCCCAAAAAGTTTGACACCAAGGCGGAGGCCGAGGCTTTTCTCAAAACCTGCTTGGAAGCGAGCTTCTCCGTAGCCAATCTAGAGAAAAAGCCAGCTAAAAAGAGCCCTGCAGCCCCATTTACCACCTCCACACTTCAGCAGGAAGCTTCTCGCAAATTGTATTTTTCGGTGGCACAGACCATGCAGGTAGCCCAGAAACTCTACGAGGCGGGAAAGATTACCTACATGCGTACCGACAGTACCAACTTGTCTCAAGATGCTTTGGCGGCTGCGAAATCTGCCATTGAGCAAGCCTATGGACCTCAGTACCACACGCAGCGGAAGTTTGCTACCAAAAACGAAAGTGCTCAAGAAGCGCACGAAGCCATTCGACCAACAGATTTTTCAGTACCCCAGGTATCCGGAGACCGTAACGAGCAGCGCTTGTACGAACTGATTTGGAAGCGAGCCATCGCTTCCCAAATGACCGATGCAGCCCTAGAGCGTACCACCATCACCGTAGCCATCTCCAATTCCCCAATGCAGCTTCAGGCAACGGGTGAAATCATCGTTTTTGATGGTTTCTTGAAGGTGTATCTCGAAGATACCGACGAGGAACCGGAAGACGAAGAAAGTGGCAACACCTCCCTCCTTCCTCCAATGACGGTAGGGCAGGCCTTGCGCTTGAAAGAAATGAAGGGACGAGAAACCTTCAGCCGACCGGCTCCACGCTACACGGAAGCTTCCTTAGTAAAGAAATTGGAAGAATTGGGCATTGGCCGACCTTCGACTTATGCACCGACCATTTCTACGATACAGAAGCGCGACTATGTAAACAAGGAGGCAAGAGACGGCACCCCACGCAAGTATGTGGAGATGCTGATTTCTGGGGGCACCTTTAAAGACAGTACCAAAACAGAAGTAACGGGAGCAGAGAAAAACAAGCTCTTCCCTACCAATATTGCCATGGTGGTCAACGACTTCCTGGTCGAGCATTTCCCCAACGTGATTGACTTCCACTTTACGGCCAAGGTCGAAAAGGAGTTTGACGAAATCGCAGCCGGTGGAGAAGATTGGCAGGACATGATGGACCGCTTTTACGGCAAGTTTCACCACAGTGTGGAGGAAACGGAGCAGGTATCGCGTCAGGACATCAACACGAGCCGTTTGATTGGTACTCACCCCGTATCGGGCAAGCCCATCACCGCTCGCTTAGGCAAGTTTGGTCCGCTCGTGCAAATTGGAGATACGGAAGACGAGGAAAAAGTATTTGCCAGCCTCAAAAAAGGACAGTTTATCGAAAACATGACCCTGGAGGACGCCTTGGAACTGTTTAAGTTGCCGCGAGAAGTAGGGCTTTTTGAAGACAAGAAGATGGTGGCTGCACTCGGGCGCTTTGGACCCTACATCAAGCACGATGCCGCTTTCTATTCCTTGCAAAAGGAGCAGGACCCCATGTTGATCACGGAGGAAGAAGCCATCCAATTGATTGTAGACAAGAGGGAGTCGGACGCGAACAAGCACATCAAAACCTTCGAAGAAAACCCGGAGATCCAGGTCTTGAACGGCCGTTGGGGTCCCTACATCAAGTTGGGAAAAAACAACTACAAGATTCCGAAGGGCAAGGAAGCCGCAGAGCTTACCTACGCCGAAACGCTCGACATCATCGAATCCCAACCCGACGCCGGCAAGAAAAAAGGAAGGTTTGCTGGGAAGAAGAAGTAGGGGAAAAGTTAATTGTTAAAGGTACCTGATTACCGCAGGCAAGTTAATTCACCAGACCAAGGCTGGATGTTAAATTGAAGATCCAGCTCCGAAGGAGCATAACTATTATAACCCCGGGTAAAACCTGGGGTTTGTGACCCACACAAGGTTAAGAGCCCCGAAGGCGGCGACACAATTTTTTGTATCGCCGCCTCCGGGGCTCTGTGCTTTCAACAGTCCCATTAACCCCCGGTTACACCGGGGGTCATACTAGTACCACCTCATCGAGGTTTTCCAAAACCAGGATTCAATCTTGAAATAAATGGAAGACTAATCCAATAAATCTGCGCGTCTTTTCTGTGATAATCCGCGTGAAAAATTCTTTTAGAAATCGGGGAAGTCAGCTCCATAGGAGCGATACTAGTATCATCTCTCCGAGGTTGTGCAAAACCAGTATTTATTCAAAAAAAAACTACTACAAAAAATCTGCGTTTCTTTTCTGTGATGATCCGCGGAAAAATCTATTTTGAGATCGGGGAAGTCAGCTCTGAAAGAAGTTTACCCCGCAGAATTGCGGGGCATAATGCTTGTAACCCCCGGTGAAGCCGGGGGTAAGGATAACAAACTTACTTAGAACCCCGAAGTGGGTGATACAAAAAATGGTATCGCTCCCGAAATACTCCGGGACAGGTGCCTTCGGGGCTCTTGGACTCTTACATTTCCCAAACCCCCGGCTACACCGGGGGTCATCATTGTTGTGATCCCGCAATTCTGCGGGACAGGTCCCTCCGGATCTTGCTACCTAACCACCACATACAGTAAGTAATATAAATTTCTTCAATGCAGTTGTGTCACAATTTAAATAGACCACTTTAGCCTCGAAGAGGCGAAACAATTATGACCCCCGGTAAAGCCGGGGGTAGCCTAGCGATTTTGAACTGGAGAGCCCCGAAGGCGGCGAAACGAGAACTTGTAACGTACACCGCAGCGCTC
>JBILBQ010000153.1:0-4621 GCA_044353615.1 Algoriphagus sp.
AGGGTAGTTCCCTCAGGAGTACCAGCAATTCGTTTGACAAAGTCAGCAACCGCATTGCTACCTACAGTGGTGCCTTCTGGCTTTTGTTGGACCGTTTGCATCAGACCTTCGGGGGAGAATGCATCGGCGACCTTAGTGGCATCTTTCTGTCTCATGCCATCAAAAAGCGAGCGAATCACCGCTTCCACTTCTTGTTCAGGAGTTTGAGAAAAGGCAGGAAACCCAAGCAAACAGGCCAATGCTGTTGCTAAAACCCAGTTTTTCGATTTCAATTTAAATTCCTCCATACAGGGTAAAGGTCATATTTCTTAAGGCGGGGGTGTTCAAGGCATAGTGCATTGCTTCCGCAATATCGGAAGGATTCACCCATTTAGAAAAATCTTCTGATGGCATGGCCGCTCGATTGCTTGGACTATCCAAAATACTGGGGACAAATACATGGGTTTGAATATCCGTTCCTTTCACTTCTTCTGCTACAAGTGCTGCATATCCACTGACCAATTGCTTGCTCAAGGCATAGGCTACTGCTGCCTTCCCTGCTTGTGGGTCCAAGGCAGTGCGGGCTCCTACAAATAACAAGGCGCCCCGCTGTTGCTTTTTCAGTAAAGGCAAAAAGGAGGAAGCAACTGTATAAGCACTAAAAAAATTGAGCTGCATCATGCGGGTCAACTCTTGTTGCGTCGTAGTCTCAAGGTTGCCAGAAGCATATCCTCCCACCAGCATCGCAATCGCTTCCAAGTCACCAAATTGCTCCTCGTATTCTTTGACAAAATCAGCTACTGCTTGTTCGTCTGTCACATCTACATCGTAGGTCACATCCGCCTCCTTGGCCTGCTCATTTGCCTCAGGCCGTACCAAGGCAATGACATAGTACCCCTCTCGTTTAAACTTTTCCACAACAGCAGCACCTAAGATGCCAGCAGCGCCAGTAATTACAATATTTCTGCTCATCAGTCCGTCAAATCCTTCCTATATTTGCTAAAATAGGGTTAATTTTTCGATTGAACCATGAATCATCTCAAAAGCAGTATCCGAGTTAAGGAAAATGTACGCAAAACCTACTTTGCGGTTAAGCTCATTCTCCTGATTATTTTACAGATTTTCTATGCTGGAGACACTATCGTTACTCCATTTTTGGAGAAATACGAAATTTTAAATCATATCGTTCGGGCACTAATATTTCTCTTAAGTGCCAACCTAATTTTTTCCCTAGGCCGCATTATCACACTTCGCATCTACCTGCAACAGCGAGAAGAAACCAAGGTACAGCCCAATTTCATGGTTGGAATCGACCGGATAGAGTTCTTGCTCAACCTCATTGCCATTTTGATCTCCCTGATGCTCGCATTTGGCATTCAGCCTTTGGAGTTTTTGACCAGCATTACCATTGTGGCTGCGGCTCTCGCCTTATTGACCAAGGACTACATCACCAATATCGTCAATGGATTGATCATGATGTTTTCGGATCAGCTGGAGATTGGAAATAAAATCCAAATTGGAAGGCATACCGGATTTATTCGGGACATCACCTTGATCAACTTGGTTCTAAAAAATGATGCTGGAGAAATCATCCTAATCCCCAACACCATGGCCTTATCTGAAGATGTGGTCAATTTTTCTAAGAATAATACGCACCAGGTGATTTTTGATGCAGAAATCATCTCAAAAAATGAGATTCACCTCAGTCAACTTGAAAATTCCTTAGTGGTGGTGTTGGATCAATATCCCGATGTAGTCATAAAAGGGGGCGCCCAGCTCAATATTTTGGAACGAAGGCCTGAGAGTCTATTGATTCGGTACCAGTTTCCAATTAAATCTGGTGAGAAACCGACGGAGATTTTAGTGAAAAAAGCCCTCAATCAAGCCTTTATCGATTGGAACTATGCCCTCAGACAAGCCGAACTACTTTGAGCTCGTTTACCAGGTGGTAAACGAAATTCCTAAGGGCCGCGTCACTAGCTATGGAGCAATTGCGCATTACCTAGGGCTCAAATCAGGGGCCCGGATGGTAGGCTATGCGATGAATGCAGCACATGCCCTCCCCGATGTACCCGCCCACCGTGTGGTAAATCGGCAAGGCTTACTGACAGGAAAGTATCACTTTGCTACTCCTACCCTAATGGAGGAGCTGCTACTTGCCGATGGAGTACAAGTAAAAAACGATCAGGTGCAAGACTTTTCAACCCGCTTTTGGAACCCGGAAATAGAGCTAGGAGTCTAAGATTTTTTGCGAAGCAAATATAGACCCAAAAACATCAACCCACCATTGAGGATGAGCGCCTCAAATCCAAAGGTATATCCCCAAAACCAAGCTTTGGAATTAGAGGTAATCAGGAAAGTGAGCACAGGGGCTAGAACAGCAACCGCTGGCACCCAAGCATCCTTAACTTGATGGCGAGTGAATAGCCCAAAGGAGTAGAGCCCAAGGAGCGGTCCGTAGGTGTAGCCCGCAAGGATAAATACCGAATTGATGACGCTCTGGTCGTTGAGCCAATAAAAGGCTAGAATCAGCAAAAACATCAAAAACGTAAAGCCTACATGTACGAGTTTACGGATAAATAGCCGTCGCTCAGGGGCATAATTCCGTTCGATTTGAAGAAAATCGTAACAAAAAGAGGTGGTGAGTGCGGTAAGGGTGGAATCAACGCTGGAATAGGCTGCTGCCACAATCCCAAGTACAAAGACAATTCCTACAAAAGGGGAAAAATACTCAGTTGCCAATAAGGGAAAAAGACCATCCGACTTGGCGGGGATCGCGATACCTTTGGTCTCTGCATAGAGGTAGAGCATCACCCCTAATGAAAGAAAGAGGAGGTTGACCACGACTAGAATCACCGTGAACCAGAACATATTTTTTTGGGCATCTCCAAGCGTTCGGCAGGTGAGGTTTTTTTGCATCATATCCTGGTCAAGCCCTGTCATTACTATGGTAATAAAGGCCCCCGAAATAAATTGCTTAAAGAAATTGCTGCCTGCCTTCCAATCCCAGTTGAAGATCGTGGAACGCTCATCTTCGCTTATCCTGCTGATGTAGTCACCCAAGCTTTTCAGTTCCAACTCACTGCCAATCAACACCATGGTAATAATGACTGAAGCCAGCATAAAGGTCGTCTGAAAGGTGTCCGTCCACACTACCGTCTTGATGCCTCCACGATAGGTGTAGAGCCAAATCAGGCCCACCGTGATCAGCACCGATACCCAAAAAGGAATGCCCAATGCATCAAACAAAATCAGTTGAAGGACACTTGCAACCAGGTACAGACGAAGCGAGGAGCCTAAGGAACGGGAAAGAATAAAGAAAAAAGCACCTGTTTTGTAGGACCAAAAGCCAAACCGATCCTCCAAGTAGCTGTAGATGGAAACCAAATTTAATCGGTAGTAGAGCGGCAAGAGTACCTTGGCAATCGTAAAGTAGCCGAGGGTGTAGCCCAAAACAACTTGGAAGTAATAGAAGTTAGAATTACCAACCTCCCCAGGAACAGAAATAAAGGTGACGCCAGACAGGGAAGCCCCGATCATTCCAAAGGAAACCAAAAACCAGTGCGAGTTACGATCACCTGTAAAGAAGGTATCTCCGGTCATCTTTCGGGTCGTAAACCAAGAAATTAAAAAAAGGAAGACGAAATAGATTGAAATTACTACTAAAACAAGTTGCGGGTTCATATTGTAGGAGTCAGTCGCTCGCTAAGTTGCCCATTATTCTTAATTTTGCAAAATGAACCAGTTCAGCTCACCCCTTCCCCATCTTGAAGAAATTGAGGTCCTCCTCGAGGATCTCGTTGACCAGGAGGCACTTGACCTAGTTGTGTTTAATGACGATGTCAATACGTTTGAACATGTTACACAGGTACTGATGAAAGTGTGCAAGCACTCGCATGAACAAGCAGAGCAGTGCACGTTAATCATTCATTACAAAGGAAAGTGCGCAGTAAAGAAAGGCACACGACACGAGTTAAAGCCGCTTTGTGAGGCAATTTTGGACGAAGGCATCCAAGCAGCCATCCTGTAAAAATTAAAGCTACGTGAATTTTCCCTCCAAATTAATAGAAGACGCAGTAACAGAAATCTCCAGGCTTCCCGGCATCGGTAAAAAAACTGCACTTCGTCTCGCGCTGCACTTGCTCAAGCAGCATGAAGCACATACCGAGGCGCTCTCCCTGGCTTTGACACGAATGCGAGCGGAAGTGTCCTATTGCAAAGCGTGTTACGCGCTAGCCGATGAGGAGTTGTGTTCGACCTGTCAAAGCCACAAAAGAGACCGCACCCTGGTTTGTGTGGTAGAGGATATTGGCGATGTATTGGCCATTGAAAACACGAATCAATACCAGGGATTGTACCATGTGTTGGGCGGAGTGATTTCCCCTATGCAGGGCATTGGACCGGAGGAGTTGACCTGCGAGCGTTTGGTAGAACGGGTGAAGCAGGGCGAAATCAAAGAAATCATTTTGGCGCTTTCTGCCACGATGGAGGGAGACACCACCTCCTTTTACTTGGGCAAAAGACTGAATCCTTTGGGGGTTAAGATCACGAGCATTGCACGAGGCATCCCGGTAGGAGGTGAACTTGAGTTTACCGATGAGGTAACGCTCGGCAGAAGCATCCTGACTCGAATAAATTATTC
>JBILBQ010000069.1:0-15121 GCA_044353615.1 Algoriphagus sp.
CGCCAGATCATCATGGATGCGGTAGCCATCGAAAAAGAATTTGTGACGGACGCTTTACCCGTACGATTGATAGGAATGAATGCTGATTTGATGTGTCAATACATTGAATTTGTAGCAGACCGATTGCTTATGGAACTTGGATGTGAGAAGGAATGGAATAGCACCAATCCATTCGATTTCATGGACATGATCTCCCTACAAGGCAAAACAAACTTCTTCGAAAAAAGAGTGGGCGACTACCAGAAAGCTGGTGTCATGAAGTCCACCGAACCGGCAGATACTGGAGCCCGATTCTCTATTGGAGAGGATTTCTAATAATAAGAAGTACCCAAAAGCACCTATTTCAAACCACCCCCTTTAAAAATTCGCCTGAGTATGTTAGTAGTAAAAAGAGACGGTAGAAGAGAATCCGTTCGATTCGACAAGATCACTGCAAGGATAGAAAACCTTTGCTATGAATTAGATCCCAAATTCATCCAGCCTATAGAGGTTGCCAAGAAGGTAATCGATGGTCTATACGATGGAGTGACCACTTCTGAACTCGATAATCTCGCTGCAGAGGTTTGTGCTTCGCTTACGGTAAGGCACCCAGACTATGCAATTTTGGCGGCACGAATTGCCATTTCTAACCTACACAAAACTACCAGCCAGTCTTTTTCCAATACCATGAAAAGACTGTACACCTATGTCAATCCTAAAACTGGCGGCAATGCCCAGTTACTTGACACCGAGGTATACGGCATCATTAAGCAGCACGCAGCAAAACTCGATGAGGCGATCGATTACAAGCGTGATTTTAGCTACGATTATTTTGGGTACAAAACCTTGGAAAGAAGCTACCTCATCCGTCTGGATGGTAAAGTAGTGGAACGTCCACAACACATGCTGATGCGGGTGGCAGTAGGCATTCACCGTGAGGATTTGGATGCAGCTATTGAAACTTACGATTTGCTCTCCGAAAAATGGTTTACCCACGCCACCCCAACTCTTTTTAACGCAGGTACACCTAAGCCACAGCTCTCCTCCTGCTTCCTTCTCACCATGAAGGATGATAGCATCGACGGCATCTACGATACCTTAAAGTCTTGCGCTAAAATCTCTCAATCTGCGGGTGGAATCGGACTTTCTATCCACAATGTACGCGCAAAAGGCAGCTACATCAAAGGCACCAATGGCGTATCTAATGGCATTGTTCCAATGCTTCGAAATTTTGACATGACTGCCCGTTACGTAGATCAAGGTGGAGGAAAGCGAAAAGGAAGCTTTGCCATCTACTTGGAACCTTGGCACGCAGATATCAAGGACTTCCTTGAACTACGTAGAAACCATGGTAAAGAAGAAATGCGAGCTAGAGACCTTTTCTATGCCTTGTGGATTCCAGATCTATTCATGCAGCGCGTAGAGAACAACGAAGATTGGTCTCTTTTCTGCCCTAACGAAGCGCCAGGCCTTGCAGATTGCCATGGAGAGGAATTTGTAAGATTGTACGAGAAGTACGAAAAAGAAGGCAGAGCAAGAGAAACCATCAAAGCACAGGAACTCTGGTTTGAAGTATTGGAATCGCAAATCGAAACCGGTACACCTTACATGCTCTACAAAGATGCTGCTAACGGCAAATCCAACCAGCAGAACTTGGGAACGATTAAGTCTTCTAACCTTTGCACCGAGATCATTGAATATACCGCTCCGGATGAAGTAGCTGTTTGTAACCTTGCCTCTATCGCACTTCCAAAATTTGTGATCGCAGGTGAAGATGGTGTGCTACGCTTTGACCACCAAAAACTATACGAAATCACCAAAGTGGCTACGCGTAACCTGAACAAGGTAATCGACATCAACTACTATCCAGTAGAGGAAGCTAGAAAGTCCAACTTCAGACACCGTCCAATTGGATTGGGTATTCAAGGATTGGCCGATGCCTTTATTCTACTTCGAATGCCTTTCGACTCTGTAGAAGCAAGAGGACTGAATGAAGATATCTTCGAAACCATCTACTATGCGGCTGTAGAGACTTCCATGGAGCTTGCGAAAACCCAAGGAACTTACGAAACCTACGACGGTTGCCCAGCCTCCAAAGGAATTCTCCAGTTTGACATGTGGGGTGTAACTCCTAAATCTGGACGATATGATTGGGATTCATTGAAGGAAAAAGTGAAAAAATTCGGCTTGAGAAACTCCCTATTGGTAGCTCCAATGCCAACTGCCTCTACTTCTCAGATCTTGGGTAACAACGAATGCTTTGAGCCTTATACCTCAAACATCTACACGAGAAGAACCCTTTCAGGTGAATTCATCGTGGTCAACAAGCACTTGATGAAAGATTTGATTGAGTTAGGATTATGGAATGATACCATGAGAAACCGCCTTATCTCTACCAATGGATCGGTTCTTTCTGTTCCTGGAATCCCTCAAAACATCAAAGACCTTTACAAAACAGTTTGGGAGATCTCTCAGAAAATCATCATCGATATGTCTGCAGATCGTGGCGCCTACATTTGCCAGTCTCAAAGCATGAACATCTTCATGCAGGATCCAAACTTTGGTAAGCTGACCTCCATGCACTTCTATGCTTGGAAAAAAGGACTGAAGACAGGCATGTACTACCTGCGCTCTCAAGCAGCCACGGCAGCAATCAAGTTTACCTTGGACAAGTCTCAGCTCGAGCAGCCAAAAATGGAAAAGGCAAACGAAATGGAGAACGTAAAAACACAAAAGCAAGATGCCATCGCCTGCTCCCTCGATGATCCAGAGGGTTGCGAGATGTGCGGAAGCTAAATCGATATTCTAGAGTTCATTACTATTTAAGGCGTTTGATTTTATCAAACGCTTTTTTTTTCCCTAAATTCATCCCTATGACTAAACAAACACTACTCCAAAGACTAGACCAGTTGAACCTTGAATCCAAGGCGAAGTTTGGCATATTAACTCCACAGCACATGGTGGAACATTTGACCATCACACTCAAGCTGTCCGCAGGAAGAATTCCTATACCAGCATTTGAACCAAACGAAAAACAGCTCGCTAGAAAGCAAGCACTACTTTTTACGGACATCCCTTTTCCGCAAGGAATTAAGGCACCAGGCCTACCGGATACCTTACTTGAACTTCGATTTCCTGATTTGGAAACTGCAAAAACAGAACTAGTCAAAAGCTATGACGCTTACCACCTGCTGTTTCAAGAAAATCCTACGTTGCAGACCCCACACCCTGGATTTGGGCTTCTCAATTACACGGAGTGGGAACTATTTAATGCCAAACACATAGACCATCATTTGGGTCAATTTGGCTGTTAAAAAATATCAGGCGCTCTTTTATTCGATAGTAGATACCCCACCAGACACCATAAACTTCATTACATCCGAATTTTTCACCCCTTTGAGTGGGGTCACCTTCTCCCGCTTCACCAAGAATACATTCCCGGACACATTGTAGCTATGTGGGAAATAAACCGCTACAAAGTCAGGTTCGCCAACGGGAGACATGTCTTCTTGGGTGACAAATCCGAGTCGCTTCATATTCTCAGAAACTTCTACTATAACGGGAGAGTTAAACTTCTTTTTTTCTCCAACAAAAGCACCCATCAAATCCTTGATCGAAGTATACAGGAGATTTACGAATGGGATTTTAAATACGCCACGCTCAAACCAATCAAATAGTGGCTTGGTAAAGAACAAACTTGCCAAATACCCCACAAAAGTAATTAGTGCGAGGACCATTAAGATTCCAATCCCAGGAATGGGCACAGGAATCAGATTATCAAGAAATAGAAAAAGTTGATAGATAACATAAACCGTTACCGCTAAAGGAGTGAGAAACAACAATCCTCTAAAGAAATAAGCAAGCAGTTTTCGGTAGGTAAAGGCCATAATTAAGGTTTTTGGATAAGTTCAACCAAGCATAGCATCAACAACAGATTCAATCAAGAAGTTTAATTTTAACTGAACGGTAGTAAATCACACTTTCTGGATCATGTGCTTGAAGGGCAATGGTGCCTCGGTCGAAGCGCTTTGGATCGCCTGGAGCCCACGTTCTTTTGGTATCTGCTGACTCGTCGTATTCCATGACTACTTTGCCATTGAGTGCTACCGAAATTTGATCTCCTTTGACCACCACATGGTAAGTATACCATTCACCGTCTTGAACATATACCTCGCGTACATCCTGCACTGCATAAAGGCTACCTGACTTCCGCCAGTCCGAATGGCTTTGGTTTACCTGTACCTCATAGCCTTTTTCTGGCCAACCCGTTTCCTGGTAAGTCGTGTGAATGAAGATCCCCGAATTAGCCTTGGGCATGGTTTTCACTTCTACTAGAAGCTCAAAATTTTTAAAGTCAGCATTTCCAACCTCCCCCACGTAGAACGCATGGCCCCTCGGTCCTGAGACTTTGAGCAATTTGTCTTCGATCGAAAAGGAACCTGGGTTTTCAGAAATTTTCCAGCCGTCAAGGTTGGTTCCAGAAAATAACTCAATCCAAGAATCATTTTGGGCAACGGCAGCAGCATGGATAGAAAAGAGGAGAAATAAAGTGAAAATGCTTTTCATAAAATAAGGAGACAAGGTGAACACATCAAGGTAAACAATATTTTTATGCATAAAAAAGGCCCTGAAGAAACTTCAGGGCCTTCTATGTAAATCTTTATCTGATTACAGATCAATTCCCATAAAAGACATGAAAGCAATGCCCATCAATCCAGTAAGTAGCATTGTAATTCCAAGACCTTTCAATCCATTAGGAACCTGAGAGTACTTCAAACGCTCTCGGATAGCTGCTAGCAAAACAATCGCCAACATAAAGCCGAAGCCAGATCCAAAGCCATACACTGCAGACTCAGCAAGGGTGTAATCTCGCTGTGCCATAAATAAGCAACCTCCTAGGATCGCACAGTTTACCGCAATCAATGGAAGGAAAATACCCAACTGCCCGTACAATGCCGGAGAGAATTTTTCAACAACCATCTCCACCAACTGCACGATACCCGCGATGATCGCAATGAACATAATAAATCGAAGGAAAGATAAATCAATAGTTGCCATGCTTGCAGAAATCCAAGTCAAGGCTCCTTCTTTCAGGACAAACTCATTCAGCACCCAGTTGAAGGGGACAGTTACTCCCAATACAAACACTACTGCAGCACCGAGGCCTACAGCCGTACTTACTTTTTTGGAAACTGCAAGAAAAGAACACATTCCCAAAAAGTATGCGAAAATCATGTTATCAATGAAAATCGAACGAATACCTAAGCTAAATAATTCCATGGTCGCTTGTCTTAATTAATGTTCTACAAAGCCTGTTTTGGTACGCTGTACCCAAACAATCAATCCCAAAATAATAAATGCTCCTACTGGCGTCACCATCAATCCATTGGTGGCCAATTTGAAATCTGGTCCAAATAAACTGGAAACATACTCGAAAACAGGAACACCAAAAACTGCACCTGATCCCCAAAGCTCTCGGAAGAAAGCAACGGTAAGGATAATCCAGGAATAGCCAAGCGCTGACCCCAAACCATCAAGCATGGAATCGTAAGGCTTGTTGCCCATAGCAAATGCCTCCAAACGGCCCATCACGATACAGTTGGTGATGATCAATCCAATGAATACTGAAAGCTCCTTGTACATGTCGTATGCGAATGCTTTCAAGACCTCACTTACCAAGGTCACCAAAGTTGCTACCACCGCCAATTGAACAATGATTCGTACTCGAGCAGGGATGGTATTTCGCATCAACGAAATCACAAAATTGGAAAGCGCAACTACAAATATTACCGAGATAGCCATGACCAAAGTAGGCTTCATCTGAGTGGTAACTGCCAATGCAGAGCAGATTCCCAATACCTGAACCGTAATCGGGTTGTCGTCAATTAATGGATCTGTAACAAGCTTCTTTCTGCGCTTCGAGAAAATTGGCTCGGCTGGCTTAGCGACTACTTCCTTTTCTAATGTTTCCGTACTCATAAGGATATTAGTTGAATGAGTTAATGTTAAAGTGCAGCTACTGCTGCTTTTGGAGTTGACTTTGCTTTGATGTAGCTTTCATAGTATCCCATGTAAGCTTTCAACATGTTGTTGACTCCGTTTCCTGTAATCGTAGCACCAGACATGCCGTCTACCTTGTGCGCATCATCTCCGTACTCTTTGCCCTCTCCTTTTTGCATCATCACGGTGATTAAGGCACCCGACTCATCAAAAATTTTCTTGCCCACATAACGGTCCATCACCTTTGCTTCCGTGATTCGTGCACCAAGACCTGGGGTTTCTGCTGCGTGAGCTAAGGTAATTCCTCCGATGGTGTTCATGTCTGTTTCAAGGGCTAGGTACCCCCAAATGGCATCCCATAGACCTGCACCATACATCGGAAAGATGTAAGATTCAACTGCCTCTGGATTGCCTTCTGCATGGAAAATAAATACAGGATACGAACGCTCTTCTGGTTTCTTTTTGAAATCCTTCGCGATTTCAACCTTCTCCGCAGTGATTCCTTCTTTCGTAATTTCAGCACCTGAAAGGTCTACTACAGTAGAAGATATACGCGTTTCATAAAACTTATTAACTTGTTCTGGGGTCATGGCTGCGATTTCTTCTGCTGAAATCACGGCTCCCAAAATTTGCTTTTTCTTATCCAAAGCAATGGCTTCTTGTTGCCAAGGGCCCAATACCTGAGCCGATCCTGAAAGTAACAATCCCAGGATGATGGTCAATACTGCCGAATAAACGATGATGTAAGTATTAGACTGTTGCACGTTGTAACCTCCTTGTTTTATTTGCCTTCACTACATAATGATCAATCAATGGCGCTACTACATTCATGAAGAGTACTGCCAACATGATGCCTTCTGGGTAAGCCGGGTTGGTGACACGAATGATGACCGTCAGCACCCCTATCAAGATTCCGTATATCCATTTTCCTAATTCCGTTTGTGCAGCGGATACAGGATCAGTAGCCATAAATACCACACCAAATGCCAAACCACCCATAACCAAATGGTACTCTGCAGGCATCGCCATGTATTCGTTTACCGCTAGTGCATTCATGACTAAGCCCATCAAATAGGCACCACTAAATCCACCTACGATGATTTTCCAACTTGCTACGCCTGTGGCCACTAGAATGACGGCACCAATTAAAGCCATCAAAGTTGAGGTTTCACCGATAGAACCAGGGATCCAACCCATAAACATGCTCATGAAGCTGTAATCGGCTCCCAAAGCTGCGTTGTGGGTAGACAAAGCCTCCACTACAGGGGTGCCATCGATGCTTGAATTGTATGCTACACCTAGTGCAGTTGCACCAGAGAATCCATCTACTGCGGTCTTATCACCTAAGTAAGTCCATACCTGGTCTCCAGAGATTTGTGCTGGATAGGCAAAGTAAAGAAACGCGCGCGCAGTCATTGCCACGTTAAGAATATTCATTCCCGTGCCACCAAAAACTTCTTTACCGATCACTACCGCAAAAATAGTAGCCAAAGCCACCTGCCAAAGCGGAATGAACGGAGGCATAACCAAGGCAATCAACATCCCTGTTACGAGGTAACCCTCTGAAATGGGGTGGTTTCGAATCACACAGAAGGTGAATTCTGTCAACAAACCAACCGCATAAGAAACAATCAAAATTGGAAGCACAGATAGTGCGCCAAATATTGCCTTATCTAGGAAAGTTCCTTCAGCGCCCGTTGCAATGAAATGCTGGTGGCCAATGTTTAAAATACCGAAAAGTAAAGCTGGGATCATGGCAATCACTACCGTGATCATCACTCGCTTTAAATCTGTGGCATCTTTGATTTGTGCGCCTTTGGACTTAGTAACCAAGTCAGGGGCAAAGGCAATGGTTCTATGCCCTTCATATAGGGTATGAAATTTTTCCCACTTGCCGCCCTTTTCAAAGTTTGGCTTCATTCCATCGAAGAGATTTTGTAATAACTTCATAGCTTAATTATACATTAATAATTCAATCCCATGGCGAACAAGCTCTTGCAAATCGTTTTTGGAAGGATCCACAAATTCGCAAAGCGCCACATCTTCCTCTATCACTTCATACAAACCTAACTCTTCCATTTCATCAAAGTCCTCAGTCACGATCGCCTTAAATAGGTAGGTAGGTAAAATATCCATCGGCATTATCTTTTCAAATACACCGGTCACCACAAATGGGCGCTCTTCTCCGTGCGTATTGGTATCTACTTTGAATTCTCCACTCTTGAGAAACGAGAACATACCAATCGCCTTGTGAAAGCTAAGTTTGGAAGAGCTTGGCTTCAACCAACCTAAGAACTCTTCGTATTTCCCTTCAGGAATTACGGTAACCTGGTTGTGGTAAAAACCTAGATACCCTTGAGCATCTACTTTCTCTCCTGTCAACACATTGCCAGCAATAATCCGTAGATCTTCTGCCTGGCTGCTATTTCCTACAAAAGTGCTCACATTGGCACCAGTATAGGTCTTTACATATCCTTTTTGAGTCAATTCAGAACCTGTCAAGGCGATTACTTTAGAAGCGTCATAAATGCCTTCTAAAACAAATTTTCCGATTTGAACTACCCCATACGGTGCAACTGTCCAAGCGATATCTCCTTTGTTGATTGGATCTAAGTGGTGTATTTGAGTACCGACATTTCCTGCAGGGTGTGGTCCAGAAAACTGGTTGATTTGTGCGTTTTTAACCCCTGAAAAAATTGCGGGAACAGCCTTGGAACCGTCTACAGTGAGGTGAACTTTCCCAGTAGTCAATTTGGCAAGGACATCAATACCCGCTTGGAAATAGCGCTCATCGCCTTGAAGCAAAAACGGAACTTCAGGAGCTAAGGGATGGGTATCAAACCCAGAAACAAAAATGGCCTTGGGGTTGTCAGCCGGATTGGCAACAATTCCAAAAGGCCGCTGAATTACATTTGGCCAGACACCAGAAGCAGCAAGTTTTCCCACCAAAGTGGCTCGATCTTGTCCTAAATCTAAGGCTCCAAATTTTTCATGGGTAACCGTGGCATCGGCGAGAATCTTTATTTCCAAAAGCTTTCTCTTGTCACCCCTTTTGATCTCTACTATTTCCCCAGAGACTGGAGAAGCATAGATTACTTGATCCATGGCCTTGTCCATGAGAATTGGAGTGCCTGCTTTTACAGTATCTCCCTCATTAACAAGCACTTTTGGGCGCTGAATACCCGGAAAATCCGAAGGTTTAATGGCAAAAGTTGTCGCTGCTGCTACTTGGATAAACTCTAAGGGAGCCTTTCCTACAAGCTTCAGGTCAAATCCTTTTTTAAGCTTCACTATTTTTGACATATCTGTATGGAACTATGAGCCTTTAAAAACGCCACAAATCTAAGGAAAAACCTTTTGAGATGGAGCTTAAGTCACATTAATTGTTGGAACTTTTGTTATAAAGAATTTTGCTAGCGAGAGACAAACTTAATCTTGAAGCAAATGCTCCTCAATGCCGTCCACATAAGATTTCACTTGCTCCATCAACCACATCGGTGTAGATGTTGCCCCGCAAATCCCAACCCGCTCAGCCTGTTGTAACCAGGAGAGATCAATTTCTTCTTCACTCTCAATGAAATAGCTCCTCGGATTTTCAGAAAGACAGACCTGATACAAGGCCATACCATTGGAACTTTTCTTTCCTGAAACAAAAAGGATGACATCATTTTCTTGAGAAAAGCGCTGGAGCTGAGGCTCACGATTGGATACCTGCCTGCAGATCGAATCATTGGAGTTGAAATCAATTTCGCTCAACTCCCCTTTAGTAGATTTGATTTTTCCTTCAATTTTCTCAGACAAGGCATAAAACCCCTTGGTGCTCTTGGTCGTCTGGCTAAATAAAGTGACCGGTCGATTGTAATCTATCTTTTCCAAATCAGCATCCTCCATCACCACAATCGCTTTTTCTAAGGTCTGTCCCGTAAGTCCAATGACTTCAGCATGGCCTTTCTTTCCGTAAATGACAATCTGACCATTTTCACGCTCCATCTTATCAAATGCATTCTTTACCCGATGCTGGAGTTTGAGTACGACAGGGCAAGAAGCATCAATCAATTCAATGTTATTTTCAATCGCCAACCTGTAGGTTTCTGGTGGTTCGCCATGCGCACGAATCAACACCTTACAATTGCTCAACTCCCGAAGTTGCTCGCGATCAATCACTACCAAACCCTTCGCACTAAGGCGTCTGACTTCCATGTCGTTGTGGACAATATCTCCAAGACAATACAGGGGTTCCTTGTCCTCCATCTCATCCTCAGCCATCTTGATGGCAAACTCCACCCCAAAACAATACCCTGAGTTTTTATCTATGGTTACTTGCATCGATCAGTTAATTAAGCGTTACTTTTTTTACCAAGTCAATGATTTGTTCCACCTGTTCGGAAAAAGTCAAGGAACTGGTGTCAATTTCGATTGCATCAGAAACTTTCAGCAAGGGGCTCTCAGTCCTGTTGGAGTCTACCTCATCTCTAGTTTCTAAGTTCAATTTGATCTCTTCTAAGGAGGCCTGTTCCCCCTTTCCAAGTAATTCTAGTTGGCGACGGTTTGCTCGTGTCTCTACATCTGCAGTCATGAAAAGTTTTAGTTCTGCCTCTGGGAATACCACAGAGCCGATGTCTCTTCCATCCATCACCACCCCCTTCTTTTGACCTAACTGTTGTTGTTGCGCTACCAGTGCTGCACGTATCTCCTTGACCGTGGCCACCTCACTCACTCTTTCGGAAATTCGCATCGTCCGAATCTCGTCCTCCACATTCACCCCATTGAGGTAGGTCTCCTGTTGGAACGTCGTAGGATTGTGCTGAAATGTTATTTGAAGACTTTTCAAGCCTTTTTCCACATCGACAGCCCGAAGTGGAGATAGATTTTCATTTAAAAAATGTAGTGCCGTGGCCCGGTACATAGCCCCGGAATCGATGTAGGTAAAGCCAAGTTTCTTGGCTACCTCCTTCGCAGTCGAACTTTTTCCACAACCCGAATACCCGTCTATGGCGATGACAATCTTGTTCATCAAAAAACCTCTCTTTTTATACTGCCTAAAATCTGGGCAAATATAGTAGTTTTAGTAGTACCTATCTTTAAAAAAATCAAAGATCATTGCTGTAAAAACAAGTAACTATCTTTGTCCAATTGAATCCGTGTTCCATGATCCTAGAAGCGCAGCTGATTGACCTCCACCTCCGACAAATTTACCCGGTTGCCCTAGAGGTAGCAGCGCAAAAAATAAATAAAATCACTTCAATAGATCCCAAACCAGGATTACCCTACCTCCTGCCGGGATTTATTGATGCGCATGTTCATGTGGAATCCTCCATGCTCGTTCCTTCGGAATTTGCACGCCTTGCGGTCGTTCACGGTACCGTTGCCACCATCTCCGATCCACATGAAATCGCCAATGTCTGCGGCATGCAGGGCGTAGAATACATGATTGAAAATGGAAAACAGGTTCCCTTTCACTTTTTCTTTGGCGCCCCTTCCTGTGTGCCGGCCACACCTTTTGAAACTGCCGGTGGCGAAATAAATGTAGCCGATATTGAATCCCTGATGAGCCGGCCGGAAATTCGCTACCTCGCGGAGATGATGAACTGGCCCGGGACGGTAAACCGGGATCCTGAAGTGATGGAGAAAATTCGGATTTCTCAGCACTATGGCAAACCCATAGATGGTCATGCTCCGGGTTTGATGGGTGAATTGGCAGAAAAATATGTAGCTGCAGGCCCAAGTACAGACCACGAATGCTTTACCTACGCGGAAGCGCTGGGGAAAATAAAGTTCGGCATGAAAATCTCGATTCGTGAAGGTTCGGCCGCCA
The DNA here is from genome assembly GCA_044353615.1 of Algoriphagus sp. GTDB lineage: Bacteria > Bacteroidota > Bacteroidia > Cytophagales > Cyclobacteriaceae > Algoriphagus. The sequence goes on from JBILBQ010000069.1 coordinate 11,795, forward strand.
AAAACTTCGACGCCCTAATTGACCTCATCGATGACTATCCCGAGATGCTGCTATTTTGCTCGGACGACAAGCACCCAGACAACCTTGCCCTAAGCCATATCAACGAGCTGGTCATCCGTGCAATCGCAAAGGGCAAAAACCTGTTTGATGTGCTGCGGGCTGCCTGCATCAACCCCATTCTCCACTACGATCTTCCGGTTGGGCAGCTCCGTGAAGGGGATGGGGCGGATTTTATTGTAGTCCAAGACCTGGAAAAATTTGCTGTGATTGCCACTTATATCCGAGGGGAAAAAGTGGCAGAGAATGGGAAAACACGAATTCCTCGGGTTAAAAATGAGGTCATCAATCACTTCAATACCTCCACCAAAAAACCAACTGACTTCAGAATCCCTGCTCAGGGCAACCAAGTCCGTGTCATTGAAGCGCTGGATGGGCAGCTGATCACTCCCGAGATTCATGGTGAAATTTTAGTGCAAGAGGGCTTTGCCTTTTCAAATCCAGCAAAGGACATTCTCAAGATCACCGTAGTGAATCGCTACCAAGATGCTCCTCCCGCTCTCGCATTTATTAAAAATTTTGGATTGAAGGCGGGGGCCATTGCATCCTCGGTAGGCCATGACTCCCACAACATCATTGCCGTAGGGGTAGATGATGCTTCCATTTGCAGGGCGGTGAATTTGTTGATTGAGGCCAAGGGTGGGGTATCCGCAGTGTGGGAAGATCAAGAAGAAGTGCTTCCGCTACCGGTGGGTGGCATCATGTCCCCAGAAGATGGCTACGAAGTAGCGGCAGCCTACACCCGCATCGACTGCATGGCCAAAGCAATGGGCTCTACCCTCAATTCACCTTTCATGACCCTTAGTTTCATGGCCTTGCTGGTGATCCCCGACCTTAAGCTGAGCGATAAAGGGCTTTTTGACGGGAAAAAATTTGAGTTTACAGATGTTTTTAAAGGAAGGTGACTCCAAGATTCTAAATCACAAACTGGAAAAATGTGGAATCAGATTCCACATTTTTCCATATTTCTGAACTTTAATACGGATATCTAGCCCTATTTATTTAAAACTCCGAAGTAAAGTGGAATTCGATTTCTGGGTAGTTGTCCTGCACCATCTGTAGCCAGGATTTGGACTCCGCCATAAAAACCAACTTATCGTCCTTGTCTCGCGCGATGTAGCGGTTTTTGGAGCGAACAAACTCATCCAATTGCTTCTTGTCTGCACAGCTGATCCAACAGGCTTTGTACAAGTTCATCGGATGAAACTCTACCGTGGCATTGTATTCGTTTTTCAATCGGAACTGGATCACTTCAAACTGCAGTTGACCCACTGTACCCACGACTTTTCTGGCACCCATCTCAAACGTAAATAGCTGGGCCACGCCTTCCTCCATGAGTTGCTTCAACCCTTTCTCCAGCTGCTTGGTCTTCATCGCATCCTTGTTGACTACCTCTCGAAAGATCTCGGGAGAAAAACTAGGAATTCCTGTGAATACTAGGTTTTCCCCCTCCGTAAGCGTATCGCCAATCTTCAGGTTTCCGGTATCGTACAAACCTACAATATCACCTGGAAAAGCTTCGTCAATGATTTCTTTATCCTGTGCCATAAACTGGGTCACATTGGAAAAACGAAGCGGCTTCGGTCCATGTACGTGATTGTAAGGCTTATTCCGCTCAAACTTCCCCGAACAGATCCGCAAAAAGGCAATTCGGTTGCGGTGATTGGGGTCCATGTTGGCATGGATCTTAAACACAAATCCAGAAAACTTGGATTCATCTGGAGCAACTTTCCGAAGATCTGTTTCCCGACTTTGAGGAATCGGAGCAATCTGGATAAACGTATCCAACATTTCATTCACCCCGAAATTATTCACGGCAGAACCAAAAAATACAGGAGCAATTTTCCCCTCTAAGTAGTCATTCACGTCAAAGTCAGGGTATACACCTTCGATCAAATCTACATCTTCGCGAAGCTGATTGGCATTGCCCGGGCCAATCAAGGCATCCAACTGGGGATCATCTAGATTTTCAAACACCTGCCGATCGTCACTCAACTTCCGCTGCGAAGGCGTAAATAGGTTGAGCTTCTTCTCGTATAAATTATAGACCCCTTTAAATCCCTTTCCCATCCCAATGGGCCAGGAAAGCGGGCGAACTTTTATTTTCAACTTGGACTCCACCTCATCCAATAAATCATAGGGGTCACGACCTTCACGGTCCAGTTTATTGATAAAGCATATAACTGGGGTTTTCCGCATGAGGCAAACTTCCATCAGCTTCTCAGTTTGGATCTCCACCCCTTTTACACAGTCAATCACCATGATTACCGAGTCCACAGCGGTCAAGGTTCGGTAGGTGTCTTCTGCAAAATCCTGGTGACCAGGCGTGTCTAAGAGATTGATTTTGATGTCCTTGTACTCAAAACCCATCACCGAAGTTGCCACGGAAATTCCTCGCTGCTTTTCAATTTCCATCCAGTCAGACTTGGTAGCCGTATCAATCTTGTTTGATTTTACTGCTCCAGCCGTCTGTATCGCCCCTCCAAAAAGCAGCAATTTTTCGGTTAAGGTAGTCTTCCCAGCATCCGGGTGAGCAATGATGGCAAAGGTCCTACGTTTATTGATTTCGGTGGTTAAACTCATGACTGCTAAAATTCAGGCAGCAAAGGTAGCTAAAAATGAATCAACCCCATTTTTTAAGTTGTACTTCAATAGCCTTTATGCAATTAGAGGTGCCTTCAGGACACTGTTGAGGATCCCAATTCTCCTCATACCCCATCCCACATTCCTTTGCTTTTGAAGGGTGTTCCTTCCACCAAAGGAACCGGCAATAGAATGCGGAAAGTGGTGCCTTTTCCTAACTCAGACTGCTTGACAAAAATTTTCCCCCCATGGTAGCCCTCCACGATTCGCTTGGATAAGGTCAAACCTAGTCCCCAACCCCTTTTTCTGGAAGAAAATCCTGGGGTAAACACCTTTTTGAACTTCATTTTCTCAATTCCCATACCCGTATCGCTGATATCGATGCCCACAAATTTGTCATTGTCTTGGAACAACGAAATACGAATCATCCCTTTTCCCTTCATTGCATCGACTGCGTTTTTGCACACATTTTCAATCACCCAATCAAACAGGGGCTTATTTAGCAGAGCAACTAATTCTTTCGAATCGGATTGGATCTTCCAATCTACTTTGGTGGAAATTCGAGGCCTCAGGTAGGAGACTCCCTCCTCAATAATTTCATAAACATTCTCTGGCTGGATCACAGGTTTACTCCCAATGCTACTAAATCGCTCCGTGACTACTCGAAGCTTGGTCACATCCTTGTCC
>JBILBQ010000154.1:0-4564 GCA_044353615.1 Algoriphagus sp.
TCCACCGTTAATGGATGTTATAGTTCGCTTTGTCTCTACAATTACGATTTGCTGTCGTCTGTCAACTGTGGACCGTTGACAAATTGCAATTGGCTGTCGTCTGTGGACTGTCAACCGTTGACTAGTTTCACTTTCCAAACTCAAATTAATAAATCAGGAATTTGTGGATATTCCTCCGAATCTCTTTTACATTTGACGCAAGATTTTACGAAATGAGCAACTCTGGGCTATTTAAAAATCCGGATAAACAACTTATAGCCCTTAAATGGGTAGAGAAAACCAACAGCGTCATTCGGGTAATTTTTACCTTGATGATTTTTTTCGTTTGGGTAATTGATCTGGGTTTCCCTAATCAAGAAATTTTTCCTATTCATTCCTTGCTTTACGGGATAGCCCTCTTTGTTTTAGGACAAAACTACCTGTACCGGCTTATCTTCATTTACAAGGAGACTAGCAAAGGCCGATTGCGTTTGGAAATCGTCCTTACGTGTTTACTCCATTTTTCAGCCATCATTCAATTTGGTTGGCTGGACGGATGGACCTGGCTGCAAGCCTATCAGGGAACTTTTACTAATTTATTGATTTCCCTGCTGTTCTTTATTGAACTAAGTAGCATGAGTTTGGGGATCAATAAACTGTCCATCCACCCCGCCTTGATCTTTATTCTGAGCTTTCTTCTGGTCATACTGGTAGGAACCGTGCTGCTAAAGCTCCCCAATGCCACCGTGGGAGGAATCACTTGGATAGATGCTCTTTTTACGTCAACCTCAGCCGTATGCGTCACGGGATTGATCGTAGTAGATACGGCCACCGCCTTTACGGGAACAGGTCAAACCATTATCATGATTTTGTTTCAAATCGGTGGGCTGGGCATGATGACCTTCACCAGCTTTTTTGGATTCTTTTTTAAAGGAGGACATTCGCTACAAAGCCAGCTTTTCCTTAAAGATTACATCAATGAGGACAACATCAGTAAAGTTGGCTCCACACTGGTTAAAATAATCCTTTTTACCATTGGTTTTGAGCTCCTCGCAAGTGGACTCATCTTTGTCATTATCGATCCAAGCTTGTTCGGTTCCACCGGAGAGCGCGCGTACTTCGCCCTATTTCATTCCATCTCTGCCTTTTGCAATGCCGGCTTCTCCACGCTGACCAACGGGCTATACGAAACGGGCTTTCGTACAGAATACCACATTCACCTTATTTTGGCCATTTCCATTATTTTAGGCGGAATCGGCTTTCCTGTCATCGTTTCCTATTACCAAGTAGTCAAGCGGATATGCATCAATTACTACAATAGGTTCACTAGGAAAGATTCATTTTACCACCATACGCCACGAACCTTCAACATCAATACACGGCTAACCACCGTCACGACCTTCATCTTGCTGGTGGTGGGCTTTGTTACTTATTGGATTTTTGAAGAAAAACATACGCTTGCAGGCCTTGAAGGCTATGGCAAATTTGTGACGGCCTTCTTTGGATCGGTGACCCCCCGAACTGCTGGATTTAATACCGTCGACATGACCCAGCTAGCTGTTCCTACGGTGTTGATTTACCTGATTCTCATGTGGATTGGTGCTTCTCCTGGTTCCACAGGTGGCGGCCTAAAAACAACCACCTTTGCCGTAGCGGTGCTCAATGCAATCAGCATCGCCAAAGGAAAAGATCGTGTGGAGGTTTTTAACCGGCAAATCGATCCTGAAACAGTTCGAAAAACCTTCGCAGTTATTCTCCTCTCCTTTTTGGTGATAGGAATGGGCGTGTTTATGGTGCTCTTTTTCAATCCCGAACTGGATATTTTGGATGTCGCCTTTGAAGTATTTTCAGCCTTTGCCACAGTAGGCTTGAGCTTGGGAATTACCGCCAAACTCACCACTGGTTCCAAACTCGTCATTTCTTTAATTATGTTTTTGGGAAGGGTCGGTACCCTAACCGTATTGGTTGCCTTTATCAGAAAAACCCGTTCCCTGCGCTACAAATATCCGCAGGAAACCGTATTCATCTCTTAATACAGTTGCTATGAAATACATCATTATCGGTATGGGAAGCTTTGGTGGCTTTCTTGCCGCCCGCCTCACAGAAATGGGACACGAAGTTGTTGGCGTGGATTCCAGCGAAATGAAAATCGAGAAGGTAAAAGACAAAATCACCCACGCCATCCTCATGGATTGCACCGATGAGGAAACAGTCAAAACGCTTCCCTACAAGGAAGCTGACGTGGTCATCATCACCATCGGCGAAGATGTGGGTGCCTCCATCATGGTCACTGCCATCTTCAAGCAACTCAATGTCACCCGCCTGATCAGCCGCTCCATCAATAACGTCCACGAAACGGTCATCAAAGCGATTGGCGTAACAGAGATATTACATCCAGAAGAAGACTCCGCCGAGCGCATGGCCAAGCGATTGCAGATGAAAAATGTACTCGATTCCCTAGATCTTTCGGACGACTACAACGTCATCGAAGTCAAAACGCCCGAGCGCTATGTAGGAATGACTTTGGAGGAAACCAACATCCGCAAAGAATACAAAGTCACAGTCATCACCATCATCCACGAGATCGAACGTACCAACATGTTAGGTAAAAAATCGATCATCAAAAAAGTTGTTGGTGTGGTCAATGGAGACACCAAAATTGAGTCGGGAGACATTCTAGTCCTGTTTGGCTTAGCCAAAGACATCCAACGCATTCTCGAAATGTAATTCTTCCTAGGATTACGGTTGTAGGCAAGTAGTTTTGACTATTTTGGAACTTTAGTTTTCAAAATACCCTTTTTCGGTAGTGATGCATGTCCTAAATTCTGCTCAACCCACCCTCAGCAAAGACAGATTCCCCATTACAGGAATGACCTGTACGGCATGTGCCTCCAGCGTGGAAACGATCTTGATGCACACCGAAGGCATTCAAGAGGCCTCTGTCAACTATGCCACGTCGACTGTTTCGGTAACCTGGGATGCCCGAATTACCCCCCAAGGTATTGACCAAGCCCTCCAAGAAGTAGGGTACGGTTTGGTGATCAGTACCCAGGAAGTGGGAGAATCTGTTCGCGAAGCCCAGGAGAAAAGTTACCAGAAACTAAAGTGGCAAACCCTCGGCGCAGCAATTGTTACCCTCCCCATCTTTGTATTGGGCATGTTTTTTATGCATTGGGAACCTGGACGCTGGATCAGTTTAGTGCTTTGCATTCCCGTCCTATTTTACTTTGGTAGGCATTTTTTCACTCGTGCAGTTCAGCTAGCCAGACATGGGCAAGCCAACATGGATACCTTGGTGGCCTTAAGTACCTCCATTGCTTTCCTGTTTTCGACTTACAGCACTCTTTTTCCCGAATTTTGGATTGGCAAAGGCCTGCATCCCCCGGTTTATTTTGAAGCGGCCTCAGTCATCCTCGTGTTCGTTTCCCTGGGTAAAATGCTCGAAGAACGGGCCAAAACCAATACGGGGACGGCTTTGAAAAAACTGATTGGCCTTCAACCCAAAACCCTGACTCGCTTGACTGCCACGGGGCAGGAATCCATTCGATTAGAGGAAGTAGCCCTTATGGACCGCATCCTAGTGAAGCCAGGTGAGAAAATTCCTGTGGACGGACAGGTGGTCCTAGGCCAAAGTTACCTCAATGAAAGTATGCTGTCAGGGGAATACCTACCGGTTGCGAAAGGCCCTGGCGATGCAGTTTTTGCAGGAACTCTCAATCAAAATGGCAGTTTAGAGATTCGAGCTGAAAAGATTGGTAGCAGCACCCTTTTGGGTCAAATCATCCAACGTGTACAAGAGGCACAAGGAAGCAAAGCCCCAGTGCAGCGGTTGGTGGACAAAGTTTCAGGCATATTCGTGCCTGTCGTGGTCCTAATCTCAATCGCCACCTTTGGACTTTGGATGGTCTTTGGAGGTGAAAATGCGCTCTCCCATGGCATCCTTTCGGCAGTCTCCGTGTTAGTAATTGCCTGCCCCTGCGCATTGGGATTGGCAACTCCCACCGCCTTGATCGTAGGGATGGGTAAGGGCGCAGAAAATCAAATCCTAATCCGAGATGCCGAAAGCCTAGAGCTTGGGCACCAAGTCACTGCCTTGGTGCTAGACAAAACAGGTACGCTCACCCTTGGAAAGCCAAAAATCAGTTCCCAATGGTTCAATGTCCAATTAGGTGATTTGGACCAAGCTGCTATGGAGGCCTTACTCCTAGCCTTAGAACGGAATTCGGCCCATCCCCTCGCGGAAGCAGTTGTTGCCCATCTAGAGGCAAAAAATCTACCGCAAGTTCCAGTAGAGTCATTTGAAAACATTCCTGGCGCAGGGATTAGTGGACAGGTGGCAGGAATCCGCTATTTCGTGGGGACCAAAAAATGGATGCTAAGCCAAGGTGTTCAACTACCTACATCCCCCCTAGCCATTGAAAAAGAAGGAGCCGAAAAAGCACAAACCTTGATTTGGCTTAGCAACGAAACCCAGGTACTGGCGGTACTTGGAATCGAAGATGAACTCAAACAAAATGCCAAGGAGGTGGTAGAAAGCCTCAAAAAAATGAATGTGGACGTGTATCTGCTCACAGGTGATCAATAT
>JBILBQ010000155.1:0-4450 GCA_044353615.1 Algoriphagus sp.
TTTACCTTGCAGCTTTCCCCCGAGGAAGCCTACGATCCCGACTTATTTAAGGAAGTCGTATTGAAAAAAGCGGGCGTGCCCGCCACGACTCCCCAAACCTTTGCGCGACAAACTCGCCGCTCCATCGATGCCCGAGGAAGAAAGGTACTCGTGAATGTGGAAGCGGAACTCTTTGTCAACGAGACCCCAGGGTCCTTATTGGACCATTTTCCTACCTACGAAAACGTAGCCCAAGCCGATCCCATCCTGATTGTGGGGGCAGGGCCGGCAGGACTTTTTGCGGCACTTCGCGCCATCGAACTCGGAATCAAGCCCATCCTCCTCGAGCGGGGGAAAGACGTGCGTGCCCGTCGACGCGACCTCGCTGCCATCAACAAGGAAGGCATCGTGCATCCCGACTCCAACTACTGCTTTGGTGAGGGAGGTGCCGGCACCTACTCCGATGGCAAGCTCTACACCCGCTCCAAGAAGCGAGGGGACATCCGACGCATCATGGAGATCCTGGTGGCCCATGGCGCTACGGAGGAAATCCTGGTAGATGCCCACCCGCATATCGGAACCAATAAGTTGCCGGTGCTCGTAGCCAAGTTGCGCGAAACCATCCTGGAAGCAGGAGGGGAGATTCACTTCGAGACGCGTGTGGAAGACCTGATCCTGGAGGACAATGAAATCAAAGGGGTGGTTACCCAGAATGGAGACCGCATCCAAGGCATGGGGGTGATTTTGGCCACGGGCCACTCTGCACGCGATATTTTTGAGTTGCTGCACCGCCGAAAGGTGCTTATCGAAGCGAAGCCCTTTGCCTTGGGCGTACGCATCGAGCACCCACAAAATTTGATTGACCGCATCCAGTACCACTGTGCGGTGGATCGAGGACCCTATTTGCCTGCCTCAGCATACTCCTTGGTGCAGCAAACGACCTACCAGGGGAAGCAGCGGGGGGTATTTAGTTTTTGCATGTGTCCGGGGGGATTTATCGTGCCGGCGGCTACGGCTCCTGGGGAACTGGTAGTCAATGGCATGAGTCCGAGTCGCCGCGACAGTCGATTTGCGAATTCGGGCATGGTAGTGTCTGTGGAGCTAGAAGATCTTCCTGAATACCAGAAATACGGACCTTTGGCGGCACTTTATTTTCAATCGGCCATAGAGCAACGGGCTTGGGAGATGGGAGGAAAAAATCAGGCTGCTCCCGCGCAGCTTATGGTCGATTTTGTGAACAAAAAGGTGAGTAGCAGCTTGCTCGACACCTCCTACCAACCGGGATTGGAATCTGTGGAGATGCGGGAGGTGTTGCCTGACTTTATTTCGGCTCGCTTGGCGATGGGTTTGGAGGCCTTTGGACAGAAGATGAAGGGGTATTTGACGAACGAGGCGCAGTTGATCGGATTGGAAAGCCGTACTTCCTCGCCGGTGCGCATTCCGCGGGACAAGGAAAGTTTTGAGCATCCGCAGATCAAACGCTTGTTTCCTTGCGGGGAAGGGGCGGGCTATGCCGGCGGCATCGTCTCCGCTGCCATGGATGGGGAGCGCTGCGCCGAAAAGCTCGTGGATCGGTATGTACATCCTTTGAGGTCTCCAAAGACCTCGAAGGATTAAATAGGTTAAGGGTTTATCTCGCAAAGACGCGGAGGCGCAAAGGGATTTAGCGATTTATATGCCTAAACGTCTATAAATGTCAGTTCCGAAGGAACCAAACAACTATGACCCCCGGTGAAACCGGGGGTTGTGGATAGATGTTGCTCATTAGAGCCCCGTAGGGGCCTGTCCCGGAGTATTTCGGGAGCGATTTTTTTTGTTTGTTTGTGTCGCCGCCTTCGGGGCTCACCACTACAAAAATGCTGGTTACCCCTGGTTTCACCAGGGGTTATAATTGTTTCACCCCCGCAATTCTGCGGGGCAGGCACCTTCGGGGTTTAGCCAACTACCAATCATGTCCTAAACATTTTACCTTTAACCTACCTTCGGTAGGCAGGCCTTTTAACATACTCTAGGCAGATTTACCTATCTCCGGCAGGCCACTCCCCCCTCAAAAAACTATAGTAAATCGTGTCGCGTCTGCGGCCCTGCGTCATCAGCGTATGGCTGCGCAAGATTCCTTCCTCGGTGGCACCCAAGCGGAGCAGGGCCTGTCGGGCAGGGAGGTTGAGGACGTCGGTTTTGAATTCTACGCGAAGCATTCCTAAGGCATCAAAGGCATAGTTAAGCATCAAGGACTTCATTTGGGCATTGATGCCTGTACCCTGAAAAGCCTTCCCTAGCCAGGTCCATCCAATTTCGATCCGCTGATCCCGTGGAATGTAGTTGCCAAACCCAGTGGAACCGAGCACCTTTCCGCTCCGCTTGTCGGTCACCACAAATTGAAGTCGATCTCCAGAAAAATGTCCGGCAGCCCAAGTTTCCAGTCCAGCTAGCGTACTCAAGTCATGGGTGAAGTATGTCCAAAGCGAGGGTTCTTGGGTAAGCGGGAGCAAAGCAGGCAAATCTTCGGCTTGAAGTGGCCGTAGTAGAATATGGTCGTTTTCAAGAACTATCCGCCGCGGCGGACTGGCAAGCATCATCCGAGTACTTCTTTCAAGGCTTTCACGCAGATTTGCATTTCCTCTAGCGTTCCTGTGGAGATGCGGCACCAGTCGTTGAGTGGGGGAAAGGGTCGGCCAACTCCGATTCCTTTTTTGGCCATCTCGGCATTGAGCTGTTTGATGTCTCTTCCCGATTGGAAAAACACAAAGTTGGCATGAGAAGGAAGGTAGGGGAGTTTGAGTTCGTCCAAGGCCTGGGTCAGGATTGCCTTGGCTTCGTTATTTTTTTGGAGCGAGAAGCGGTAAAAATCCTGGTCGAGGAGTGCCGCCTTGCCTGCTTCAATGGCCATAATGTTCGTATCGGCCACTACCCGCGCGCGGAGCTTCGCTGCCAGTTCAGGTCGGGTGATTAGGTAGCCAACGCGGATGCCTGCTAGTCCATAGACCTTGGAAAGTGTACGGGAAACGATCACATCCATACCTTTTTTGACCAACTGCACCATGGAAGGGTAGTTGGGTTCGGTGATGTAGTCCGAGTAGGCTTCGTCGCTGAAGACTACGGTGCGTTTGCTGACTGTTTCGCAGAAGTCGAGCACCTGATCTGCAGGAAGGAGTTTACCGGTGGGATTGTTGGGATTGCAAAGGAAGACGAGGCCTGTTTCGTAGGACACGCGTTTTTCGATCTCTTCGAGGTTGAAATCCAGGTCCTTGGTGAGCGGTACCCAGTTGATCTCGGTGCCCCAGAGAGAGGCGTACTCCATCATGGTTAGGAAGGTCGGGGAACAAGAGATGATTTCCCGGCCTTGACCAAAGGTGAGGCCAGCGACTTTTAATCCTTCGCCGGAACCTGCCACGGTTACGATGTGATCTTCGGGCACGCCCTCTTTTTCAGCGATCAACTTTACAAGGGAAGCATTGGAGGCCCAAGGGTAGCGGCAACTTTCTTCAAAGGCTGTAGTCATGGCTGCACGCATGGAAGGAGAGGGTCCGTAAGGATTTTCGTTGGAACCTAGGCGGATCTTTCCGGCTAATGGTCGTGGAGTGTAGGTAGGGGCTGCTGCTGCCTGTAGCGGGTTGAGGAGGGCATTTCCTCCGATAAGTGCCATTCCACTGCTCAAGGAGGCAGTTTTGATCCAATCTCGTCGTGTAATTCCCATGGGGTGTGGTGCTAAAGTGATGATTGAAAATAGGAACAACCTTTGTGGTTTCCAAAACCACGAAGGTTTAAGCGTGAAATTTCTCCATAGGGTTCGGTAGCTAACAATAAGACCACAGTGGTTTATTTTTATTCAGAGTCCGCCGCGGTGGACGGTTTAAAATTCTTTTTGTATCGCCGCCTACGGGGCTCTTCAATTCATTTGCACTGGCCTAGCCCCCAGTTTCACTGGGGGTCATAGTTGTATCGCTCCTACGGAGCTGCATTTTATTTATAACCATAACCTGTCTGTAAAATCAGTTGAATTCGCAGCAAGTATGTAAGATTGTTTAGGATTAAGGAAATGTTAGTTGAGAAAGAACCTCGAAGAGGTGAGATAATTATGACCCCCAGTGAAACTGGGGGTTGTGAGGAGGTGTTGTTATTCAGAGCCCCGTAGGGGCCTGTCCCGGAGTATTTCGGGAGCGATCTTTTATTTTTTTGTTTCGCCGCCTTCGGGGCTCTCCTACATTACAAACACTTCCTACCCTGGGTTCTACCCAGGGTCATAGTTGTATCGCTCCTACAGAGCTACTACTTCCCTTCATCATTCTGACGGATTGAATTAGTTTGTCCCGCTGATCCACACAGAAAAGACCCGCTGATTTATTCTTTTTTATCTGCGGAATTTTTCCGTGAATATCTGCGGGAAAGAAAGAAGCAAAGAAAGTTTTTATAGTGGGTGCATTCAATGCCTAAGAATCCGCGATAGCGGATGACACTATGATGACCCCCA
>JBILBQ010000070.1:0-14632 GCA_044353615.1 Algoriphagus sp.
AGCCTAAGGATAGGAATTAACACGCTTGAATTTGATTTTAAACTAGAGCACTTAACCTAAGTCTAACCTTTTTAACTTCCGCATCATGATCAAAAAAATCACATTCGCCGTTATCGTCATCCTGGTAGCTATTCAGTTTATTCCCATGGGGAAAAATGAATCCGGAACAAAAACCTTTGACATAAGCCAAAATTACCAGGTTCCAGACCATGTCAACACCATTTTGCAAGGAGCATGCAACGATTGCCACAGTAACATGACCAAATATCCTTGGTACAGCAATGTGCAACCGGTAGGCTTTTGGCTCAACCATCACACAAACGAAGGGAAAGAACATTTGAATTTCTCTGAGTTTACCTCCCTCCCACTTCGGGTGCAAAACCATAAGTTTGAAGAAATTGTAGAGATGGTTGAAGAGAAAGAAATGCCACTTCCATCCTACACCTATATGGGCCTACATCCTGAAGCCAATCTTTCCGATGCCAATCGAAAAGTGTTGGTAGATTGGGCCAAAGATCAAATGGCGATGCTGGCCGCTACCCATCCTGCAGATAGCTTAAAGATGAAACCCCGACCAGCAGCTTCTGAAGAATAAACCTTTCATTTGATTAGACTGGGAAACGAAAATCTCAGTCTAATTTTTTCCTACCCTTCCTAGCATGAAAAAATTTACAGATACGGCAGTCCGATGGGGAGTAATTGGCGTGGGAAAAGTCTGCGAACTCAAGTCCGCACCTGCGATGAATACCATCCCACACAGCAAGCTCGTTGCCGTCATGCGGAGAGATGCCGCCAAAGCGGAGGACTATGCGATTCGCCATGAGGTTCCCAAATGGTACAGCAAGGCTGCTGACTTGATTCAGGACCCAGAGGTCAACGCCATCTACATTGCTACGCCTCCCCATGTCCACCTGGAACTCACCCAGCTGGCAGCAGCTGCAGGCAAACCGGTCTACGTGGAAAAGCCAATGGCGAGAACCTACGCAGAATGCCTACAGATGAACAAAGCTTGTGAGCAAGCAGGCGTACCTTTGTTTGTGGCGTACTACCGAAGAAAGTTGCCTCATTTTTTGAAAATCAAAGAGCTACTGGACCAAGGCGAGATTGGTGCCATTCGGACGGTACACATCAACTTGAAACAAGTCCTTACTCCCGATCTAGTGAGCCAAACCGAAACCAATTGGCGCGTAATCCCTGAAATCGCAGGGGGTGGATATTTTTATGACCTAGCCTCTCACCAATTGGACTTGTTGGACTTCTTTTTTGGTAAAATCACGCATGCAGCTGGCTTTTCTACTAACCAGGCAAAGGTTTATGCTGCGGAAGATTTGGTTACAGGAAGCTTTGTCTTTGAAAATGGGGTAATGGGAACCGGAAATTGGTGCTTTACAACTTCGAGTGCTTCGGAAATCGACGAAATCGTAATTGACGGATCCAAGGGACAAATTCGTTTTCCTACGTTTGGAGAAGGAGCATTTGCCCTGCTTAGACCGAATCAAAAACCGCTTCATTTTCACTTGGAACTACCCAAGCACATCCAACGCCCGCTAATCCAAAGTATCGTGGAAGAATTGCTAGGCAAAGGAAATTGTACAAGCACAGGGATTACCGCTGCACGGACCAACTGGGTGATGGAGGAGCTGATTAAAAACCAGGTCTGAAAACACTTGCTTTACTTTCCTCCCTACTATTTAATGCTGCAACCCACCTAATTCCTGCGCTTAAAAAAATCATAAACCATTCCTTTTTGGCTATTCCCCAATTGACCCAAAGGATCTTCAAAAAAACCTTCCTAGCCAACAAAACATTCTTTCTGGTTTTTCTTTAGCTTTAAGATCAAATCTTTTGTCCCCATGAAACACCTCCTCCTTTTTTTACTTGTAATCAGCAGCTTGACTGCCCATTCCCAAACCTTTGACTCTTCCCTACCCCTCAAATACCGAAATATTGGCCCTTTCCGAGGAGGAAGGTCAGTAACTGCTTCAGGTGTAGTCCAAGACCCGCTTACCTATTACTTTGGAACTACGGGTGGAGGACTTTGGAAAACCAGCGATGCAGGCCAGCATTGGGGAAATATCTCCGATGGATTTTTTGCTACCAGCTCCATTGGTGCGGTGGCGGTAGCCGAAAGCAATCCCAACATTGTCTATGTAGGCATGGGTGAACATGCACCTCGAGGAGTCATGACCTCCTACGGCGACGGGGTATACAAATCCACCGATGCTGGAAAAACCTGGAAAAAATTGGGTTTGGAGAAAACCCAACACATTTCTCGAATTCAAATCCATCCTAGCAACCCAGATGTACTTTATGTGGCTGCCCAAGGAGCACTCCATGCTCCAAACGAGGACCGTGGGGTATACAAAAGCATCGATGGAGGCCTGAACTGGGAAAAAATACTCTTTGTAGATACCATGACCGGCGCAGTGGAACTGTCCATGGACATGAACTACCCAGAAATCCTCTACGCCGCCATGTGGGAGCACCAGCGCTTTCCTTGGCAAGTGAAGTCTGGAGGCCCTGGATCGGGATTGTACAAATCCACCGACTCTGGCAAAACCTGGAAGAAAATTCACAAGGGCCTGCCAGAGGAAAAAGGAAAGATGGCCATCTCCGTTTCTAGAGCAAATTCCAACAAGGTCTACGCCTTGATTGAAAGCAATACTGAGAAAGATTTGGGAGGATTATTTGTATCCGAAGATGCAGGTGAAAGCTGGTCCCTTATCAACAAGAGCAACCGATTGACGCAGCGTGCTTGGTACTACATCGAAGTCTTTGCAGACCCTGTCAACGAGCACAAAGTATACGTACAGAGCGCTCCATTCTTAGTTTCGATTGATGGCGGCAAAACATTTGAAGGCATCGATGGCCCACACGGCGACTACCATGACCTCTGGATCAATCCCAAAAACCCCAATAACCTACTCCTTGCCGACGATGGCGGCGGATCCATATCCTTCAATGGCGGCAAGACTTGGTCTACCCAGAGCAACATGCCTACGGCCCAGTTTTACCGCATCAATGTAGACAATCAGTTTCCTTACCGCATCTACGGCGGACAGCAAGACAACACATCCGTAGTGATCTCTAGCATAGGCCTAGGCCGAGGTGGAATTACTCAAGAGCATTGGAACAATTCTGCAGGAGGTGAGTCTGCCTTCCTCGCTTTTGATCCGAATGATCCCCGCTACGTGCTAGGTGGCAGCTACCAGGGCACCATTGAGGTGTTGGATATGGAGACGCAAGGGTCCACCAACATCATGGCTGCACCGATCCAGTACCTTGGCATGGATGCTAAGGACATGAAGTACCGGTACAACTGGAACGCACCCATCATCTGGTCCCAGCATGAACCGAACACGTATTACCATGGCGCTCAGATCTTATTGAAAACGCAAGATTGGGGCAAAACCTGGAAAGAGGTTTCTCCAGACCTCACCCGAAACGAAAAATCCAAGCAAGGTAAAGGAGGAGTTCCCTTCACCAACGAGGCAGTGGGGGCTGAAAACTACGGCACCCTCGCCTATGTCATCGAAAGCCCACATGCAGCAGGGACGATTTGGACTGGAAGTGACGACGGCCTCGTCCAACTGACCCGAGATGCTGGCAAAACTTGGATCAATGTCACGCCAAAAGACCTCAAAGAATGCTTGATCAACGCAATCGAGGTTTCTCCTCATGATCCTGCTACGGCCTACATCGCTACCACGCGCTACAAATTCAACGACTATACACCTGCGATCTACAAGACTACAGATTACGGAAAAACCTGGACCAACATTTCCAAAGGAATTCCTTACGGTGCCTTCACTCGGGTAGTTCGAGAAGATGCAAAGGTGAAAAATTTGCTTTTTGCGGGCACCGAACAAGGCATGTACCTCTCCAAGGATGGAGGGCTCAATTGGGTGAGTTTTCAACTCAACCTGCCTGTCACTCCCATCACGGACCTCAAAGTAGCGCACGATGACCTAATCGTGGCTACGGCTGGTAGATCTTACTGGATCTTGGATGAGCTCAATGCCGTGCGGGAAGTAAAAGCCAGCGTGGAAGAGCTTAGCCTCTACACCCCAGAAAAAGCACTTTTAGGCAGTTGGTATTCTTCCATGAATGGGGGAAACCTAGATGGATATACGGGCACGAATCCTTTCCAAGGACAAAACCCAGCCTCTGGAATGGTGATTTACTACCAGCTGCCGCAAACTTTTGCGGACAGCACCGAATTGGTCCTTGAAATCCTAGACACCCAAGGAAAACTCGTGAACAAAATCAGTTCAAAAAGGAATCCTGACTTCCAATCGTACGATGGAGGACCATCACCTGCCCCTACACTATCTACCCGAAAAGGAGTCAATCGATTCGTTTGGGACCTGCGCTACCCTACAGTGCCTGGAATACCTACCGCCTACATCGAATCTAGCTTCCGTGGACACAAAGCCATCCCAGGTACCTACACCTTGAAATTAAGCGCTGCTGGAATCACAGCCGAAGCAAAGGGTGAAATTCTGGATGTTCCAGGAAGTAAGTTGACCGCATCAGATTTCCAAGCCTATCACCAGTGGATGAGTACCCTAGAAGGGGAAGTCACTCAGATGCATCAGCTTGTCAATACCGCCAAAGGATACCAGGATCAATTGAAAGATTTGGTAGTTCGCTTGGATAGCAAAACAGAATTCCAAGAAGTTAAAGTGGCTGCTCAAGCACTCATGAAAGAATTGACGGCCTGGGACGAGTCCATGGTGCAACGCAAATCCACAGCTTACGACGACGTGGAGAACTTCCCCAACAAGTTTACCGCCAACTTCCTATTCATGATGAACCATGGAGAGAGCAGTATTCCAAGCATCAACGAAGGAACCAAAGCACGGCATGCCGAGTTAATGGAACAGTGGAAGCCATTGGAGGCAGAGGGCAAGCGTTTGGTGGAAAAAGCCATCCCAACGTTCAATGCACTCGCCAAAGAAAAAGGAGTGGGCGTGCTGTTTTTGAAATAATCTAGCTTACCTAATTCACCAAGCAGCTGGAATCAGGTAATTTCTGATTCCAGCTACTTATTCAAGTTAAACCGAAGACCCGCAAACTGAAACGCATGCGACACCTCACTTTTTTACTCGCTTTATTGATTTTTGGAGCCTGCAATTCAAAAGCTCCTTTCCAAAATGAAGGAGATGCTTTGGTAGAAGCCGATTCCATTTTTACCACGCCCCTGGGCAAAGTATTTGAAATTCCGGAACCAAGTGAAGGCACATTAGCAAACTATACTGAAGCCAAAAAGGAGTACGAAGCCAATCCTAAAGATCTAGAGGCACTTATTTGGTACGGGAGAAGAACTGCCTACTTGGGACAATACCAACAAGCAATAGCTATCTACACGGAAGGAATCACGAACTTCCCCCAGGATGCTCGCCTGTATCGGCACCGGGGCCACCGGTACATCAGCATTCGAGAGTACGATAAAGCAATTGCAGATTTCGAAAAAGCAGCAACCCTCATCCAAGGCACAGCAGACCAGATCGAGCCTGACGGTTTACCGAATGCACAAAATATACCTTTGAGTTCCCTCCATAGCAATGTCTGGTACCATCTTGGTCTAGCCTACTACCTCACACATCAGTACGAAAAAGCCTACCAAGCCTACCTGAAGTGTAGAGACAGTGGGTCCAACTACGACAATATCGTGTCCAGTACCCACTGGTTGTTCATGATTCAGCAGCGCTTGGAAAATCCTAAAAAAGCAGATTCACTACTAGCCCCAATTCAACGCGAGGGGATTGTAATCGAAAACCAGGCCTATGCAGATCTCTGTGGCTTGTACAAAGGCTGGATATCGGCAGATTCTCTTGCGGCAAAGGGTGCGGGTAGTCCTTCTCAAGATGCGATGCGCTATGGTCTTGCCAACTGGCATTTGTATCATGGAGAAACCATCCAAGCACGGCAGTTGATGGAAGGCTTGATGCAGGAAAAAGCATTCACTTCCTTTGGCTATTTGGCTGCCGAGAGCGACCTACTTTATTATTTTTCAAAAGACAAGAAGTAGGAATTTTCGCAGCTATTAAGTAGTCTTATGAGGGGCCTTGATACTCAATACCGCCCTATCGGTGTTAAAAATCAAAGTTTCAGTAGTTCCGATTTGGTAGCTAGGCATTCCCTTGCGAGATGCAGATGCCAGGGCTACAATTGCGATCCCCTTAGCCACACAAAACGAATGAATACCCGCTACGACATTGGTATCATTGACCACATGGCTATGTAAAATAACTTCTTCATTGCCTTTAGAAAAAGATGCCATGTCCCGTTCTGCTTCGTTGGTATTCACAAAATGGGCTGGGGTATTGACATAAACCAAATGAAGTGAGGCACTAAACAATTTGACAAAAGGGATAAAAATATCGAAAACTTGCTTGGCCGATCCAGTAAACAAGGAAGCAAATGCCAATTTTCGAAACGCATTGCCATCTAAGGCTTTTTTAACTGCCAATACAGGACATGGAGCGTTTCTTAGCACATTTTGAAGCGTTGAACCGATAAATTTTCCCTCGGTAAAGCCTTTTCCATAAGCCCCCAAGACCACCAGATCTGCCTGCTGTGCATCGATTACTCGGAGAATTTGCTCGGCAGGTACCCCAATTTTAACGACCACCTGAACCTCATTTTTTGAGAAAGACATCATTTTCAGATACTCCGGAATACGTGCGGAAGCCTCATCCAATTCCAATTGCAGGTCAGGATAGTTTTTCCTAGCCTTTTCGGGAAGGAGGTCCCAATCAATTTGTGAAGGGATTACGGTCACAGAAATGAGTTGAACCGACGCTTTTGCGGCTATTTTTTTAGCGCTTTGCAAGGCAGCAAGTGCATATTCTGAAAAATCAAAAGGAACGAGGATAGTTTTCATGGCACCTTGGTTTAATGTGGTAGGTACCAAAATTGCCAAAAAAAGAGAGGGATTAACTTGATAAAAATCAGTTGAAAACAAGATTTAAATTAGGTGTTCACCCAAAATTAAATGCGTATTCCATCTTTTGATTGCAGCGTCCATAGGCACCGCATTCGAGTTCGCAGGACACAAAACCAAGTCGATGGTAGAGTTTAATGGCAGCCTCCAACTTGGTGTGTGTGTAGAGGCGAACTTTTGTTGCTCCCTTTTGGCGGGCAACCTCTAAGATCTGTTTTCCAAGCAGTTCGCCCGCACCTTTTCCTTGAAATTCAGGCGAAACCCCCATTTTTATCATTTCCCAAACTCCCTCCTCACTGGGGATTAGGGCTACCGTTCCTGCGATACGCTCCCCTATTTTGGCAAAAATGATTTCTCCTCCCTTTGCCAAAATGGTTTGTTCTGGATTTTCCAATTGAGCCAGGTCAAAGGGTTCCAAGGAAAAATACTGCGTCACCCAAGCCTTGTTGATGGATTCAAAATAGGGTTGCAGAGCAGGTGAAAAGGGAATAATTTCGAAGGAATCTTGAACCATACACAGAAAATTTTACCAAAAGTAAGCCAAATCAAGTAGCTTAGAAATCAAAATAATTCAGACCTCCATGAAAAATACTTGCTTACTCCTTTGCCTCCTACTCTTCAGTGGTCTCGTGACGGAAGCCACAGCGCAAACTCCCGCAGAAAAACTACAGGAACTAGGTTTGCAGGTACCTGAAATAAGCCAACCCATTGCCAACTATGTGAAGTGGAAGCAGGTGGGCAACTTGCTATACCTTGCTGGTTCCGGCCCTAAAATCTACGGGAAAGTAGGGGCAGACTTAAGCACCGAAGAAGGCTATGCAGCAGCCAAGGCAACCGGATTAGAAATCATTGCCGTGCTGCAAGCAGCCACAGGCGACTTGGGACGAATCAAACAATTTGTAAAGGTATTGGGTATGGTCAATTGCACACCCGAGTACACCGCACAGCCAGCCGTCATCAATGGATTTTCTGACCTGATGGTGGCAGTCTTTGGTGAAAAAGGCAAGCATGCCCGATCTGCTGTTGGTGTAGGCTCACTTCCTAACAACATGGCTGTAGAAATCGAGGTAATCGTCGAGTTGGAAGACAAGTAAGCACTACCGGAAGCACACGGTGCACGTTTTCTAAAACAAGCTCCCCTGAAAAGGATGGCCCTCTAACTCCAAGAGGGCTTTTTTCTTGTCCAAACCTCCGGCATATCCGGTGAGGCTTCCATTCGTTCCGATGATGCGATGGCAGGGCAAAATAATCAACAAGGGATTGGCTCCAATGGCTGTACCTACCGCTCGAATTGCTGCGGGATTGCCGAGCTGCTCGGCCAACTTCGCATAGGTAGTAGTTTGCCCAAAGGGGATTTTACCCACGGCCAACCAGACCTTCCGTTGAAAGTCCGTACCTCCCAAACCAATCGGCAGGTTGAAGATTTTTCGTTGCCCCGAAAAGTACTCCCCCAACTGCTTTTGGGCTTCAAGCAGAAGCGGATCCAGGAGTTCGCCCTCCACGGGCTGTTGGGTAAATTTCAATTCCGAAAGGCAGTCTTCTCGGATGCTGAGCTGGATATTTCCTAAAGGGGTAGCGATGATGGGCATGGGATACAGGGAAGATTTTTTAGCTGATGCACAAGCGGTATTTCCATACTTCGCGAACTTGTTCAAAGTCCACTTCAAAGGGAGGATAGATTGGATTAGCGGAGCAGAGTAAGATTTTTTGTTCTTGGGGATGTCGCTTGTACCCAATCTTAAAGGTAACCCCATCCTGTTCGGTGACGATGACGTAGCGATCTCCATCCTTCAAGCGGGTCCAATCCTCTACGTATTCGCAAACGATCCAGGCACCATCCGGGATCGGCAGCATGGAGTCTCCATCTACTTGAAAGACCCGGTGTTTCTTGTTGTTAGGAAGAAAAGGCAAGGAAAACCTCGGCAAGTCAGAAATAAACTCTGGGTCGGCAAATCCTGCCAGGTAACTTGCCTTGGCACGCTGCGAAACCACTTCGATCAATTCCCGTCCCTCCGCATCTACGGTAGTGGAAAGGATCCGGAGGTTTCTCCCACGGAGAAAGTGATCTGTTTCCAACAGTTCACGCAACTTGTATTCCGAATAGGATGAAAGGTCCTCGCGAACCAACACATCCAAGGATAGCTTGAAGTAATCGGCAAAAAGGAGGAGTACCTCCAAGGGAGGGGTAATGTTCCGTTCGTACCCAGCCAACTTGGACCGAGAGATTCCCAGGGCCTGAGCGAGTGTCTCCTGGGTAAGAGACTTCTTTTTGCGGAGAAATTTTAAATTGGAATGGACGCTCATTACTTCAGTTTTTAATACACTTGAAATACAGTGGAAATACACTCATAACCAGTTAGGTGTGACCTAAAGCTTGTCCAATTCAAGGTGTTGAATTTCAGAGACACGGATTAGCGCTTTATCGTTACTGACAAACCTATCACATCCCGACTCAAGTGCCACAGCAAGTTGAAGTGCATCCATTGCCTTCAAAAAAGAATACCTACTTCGCAAAGTGGCCGCTTGGTCTGCAATGGGTTGTGTGATCTCAACTAGTGGAATCGCCAGCGTATTCAATAGCTCTTGGTACCCTGCTATCAAATCCAATCTATTTGCCTTTTTAGGTGCAACAGTAAATTCCATCCAAGTAATCACACTTGTAATCAACTCGTTATTTCTCAGCAGACTACCTAGAAAAAAATCCTGTACTCGAATGCCATAGCTAGGATGCCGCTCTACTAGGTAAATAAAAATTGAGGTGTCGACAAAGAACTTCATGATCAAAGCCTATCGTTTGTTCGAAGTTCTTGGATGTATGCTTGGGAATCTGTAGTCCAAATTCCATTTCCCATACCTGCAATTTTCTCTATTGCCTCTTTTGCAAGTTGGAGCCGATCCGCCTGATGAAGCAATTCTTGAATGACCTTCTGAAGATCCTCCGCTGGTAAGGTTCTAATTTCCTGAATTAAAATTTCAACTTTTGACATAATCGTTTTCGATAAGGAAGACTTTACTACTACAAATTACGGTTTTTCTTTTAAGCTGTTGATTTTCATTTATTTCAGATTTATTTTTCACCGAGTTCCAATCCTATTTCTCCCCGCTTGCGGGGTCTATTTCTACCATATCTCTACCGTATTTCTACTGTACTCCTATTTCTCCCCGCTTGCGGGGTCTATTTCTATCGTATTTCCACTGTATTTCCACCGTATTTCTCTTTCTCCCCGACAACTTTCGTCTCTAAACGATTCAAAGATAAAATTTTTGTTTAATATATAAACATTAAAATGTTTAAATAATTAACAAATTGATGGAAGAAAAGCGAAGTATCGTGCACTTGGATTTGGACACCTTTTTTGTGTCCGTGGAGCGGCTTTTTGACGACCGACTCAAGGGAAAGCCAATCCTCATTGGAGGGGCGAGTGACCGAGGTGTCGTCGCATCCTGCAGCTACGAAGCACGGAAATTTGGCGTACACTCTGCCATGCCCATGCGTACCGCTAGGCAGCTCTGTCCCGAAGCAATTGTCGTGCGCGGAGATTTTGAAAAGTACAGCCAAAAATCTCAAGAAATCACCGAAATCATCCGAGAGGGTGTCCCCCTTTTTGAAAAAGCCTCCATCGATGAATTCTACATCGACCTCACCGGCATGGACCGCTTCTTTGGCTGCTTCAAGTTGGCCCATGAGCTCCGCCAACGCATCATCCAAGAGAGCGGGCTCAACATCTCCATGGGACTCTCCCAAAATAAAACCGTCTCCAAAATTGCCACCGGAGAAGCCAAACCCAACAACGAAAAACAAATTCCACTAGGCGAAGAAAAATCATTCCTCTCCCCCCTATCCGTACGAAAAATCCCCATGATCGGTGAAAAAACCTCCCAAACACTCTACAACATGGGAGTCAAAAAGGTACATACCCTACAGCAGATGCCTGCCCAACTCCTAGAAGCCACCTTTGGGAAAAACGGAAAAATGATCTGGGAAAAAGCGAATGGCATCGACCTCAGCCCAGTGGTACCCTACTCCGAAGCAAAGTCCATCTCCTCCGAAAACACCTTTGAAGAGGACACCATCGACACCCGCCTACTCGAAGCTACCCTCATCGCCATGACCGAGCAGCTCAGCACCAAACTCCGGCAAAAAGGGCAGCTCACTGCCTGCGTCACCGTAAAAATCCGCTACTCCGACTTTGAAACCCATAGCATACAGCAACGCATTCCCTACACCTCGGCAGACCATAACCTACTCCCATTGGTCAAGCAGCTCTTCCAAAAACTCTACACACGCCGCCTACTCATCCGCCTCGTGGGGGTACGCTTCAGCAATCTAGTCTATGGCAACTACCAGATTCAGCTCTTTGAAGATAGCCAACAGCAAATACAGCTCTACCAAGCATTGGATAAGTTGAACGTCAAATACGGGGACAAAACCGTCTGCCGAGCCATGACCATGGGGATAGGAAGACGAAGGTTTAATCCATTTAATGGAATGGAAAATTGAAAATTAAATTCCATCGCATCCACCAAGATCGAATCAGAAAAGCACAATTTTCGAAAAACCTCCTTAATTTAACTTTCCATTTCATCCCGTAGCACCTATGTCTACCTCCTACCTATTTACCACCCCACGCCTAGGATTTCGCCGTTGGCAAGCGAGTGACTTGGATGCATTTACAGAGATCAACACCGACGCAGAGGTCATGCGCTTTTTCGAAAAACCGCTCCCAAAAGAAGATACACTCGCCATGATGGAGCGGATGGAGCGCCTCTACGAGGAAAAAGGCTTTTGCTATTTTGCAGTCGATGTACTAGAAAGCCAAGCTTTACTGGGTACCATCGGGCTCGGATGGAAAACCTTTGAGGCCGACTTTACCCCTACTGTAGATCTCGGCTACCGCATCGGAAAAAACTGGTGGAACCAAGGCTATAGCACCGAAGGAGCCGCCGCCTGCCTAGACTATGCCAGACAAGTCCAAATCCCGAAAGTGGTGGCCATGGCCTCCATCGGAAATCTTGCCTCCATCCAAGTCATGAAAAAAATAGGCATGCAGTATTGGAAAGAGTTTGACCATCCCGATCTACAAAATTCCCCCAGCATCCAACGCTGCAGCTTGTACCAACTCTCCCTCTAATGCCATAGCTAGCCTACCTTTTTACCTACAATCAAAAAATTGAATGCCCTACTTTAGCGAACAACATTTCCAAAACCTGACAGCGTCGGACATTCTTTCTGGGGAATACGATTCCTGCACCTTTTCAAACTGCAACTTCTCCGGAGCATCGTTTCAAAAGGCAAGTTTTGAAAATTGCAAGTTTGAGGACTGCGACCTGAGCAACATCAAGGTTCCCAAAGTGAATTTCCAAAATGTCCGATTTGTGGGCTGCAAAATGCTGGGAATTGCTTTTACCACAACCAATCCTTTTTTGCTAGAGCTTCATCTAGACCGCTGCACCCTCGACTACTGCAATTTTTACAAACTCCCCCTTAAAAAATCGACTTTCCACCACTGTCGATTGCGGGAAGTGGATTTTTCGCAGGCAAATCTTAGCGAGGCGAGTTTTCATGGTTCAGACCTCCTCGGGGCAGTCTTCGATCAGACTAACCTCGAAAAAGCCGACTTTCGAGACGCCCTCCACTACCGAATTGCTCCCGAACTCAATGCGATTAAGGGCGCGCGATTTGACCTTGCTGGGTTACCCGGCCTACTTGAATCCTATGGAATCAAAGTAGACTAAAGCTAGAACGCCTTATTTTTTGAAGTAGCTGTCTCGAATGGCTTTGAATTCGGAGCCTTCCTTCCATCCTGGCCATTTAGTGGAGTTGGCTAGATTTCGACCTACCTGATACAGCAACTGTACATCGTCCACTGCACCATCCAGATTCCATCGCTTTGGGTCGTAGGCATCCGCTGGCTTGTGGTAGTACTGGGCCACATATTCCTCCTGAAGCTGTTTTCCATACTCCTTCCCTTTCTCCACATGGTCGATTCCTGTTCCAATATACAAGGCTGGAATTCCTATTTTGGCAAAATTGAAATGGTCAGATCGGAAATAATAGCCCACTACAGGATTGGGTTCAGGGGCAGCATAACGTCCCAATTTTTTGAGTTCTTCGTCCAATAAATCCTCCATTTCAGATTGACCTACTCCAATGACAGAAACATCTTTCATCTTTCCGTAAGGGTTAACCCCATCCATGTTGATATTGGCTACCGTCTTTTCCTTGGGATAGATAGGCTGCTTCGCATAATACGCCGAGCCCCACAAACCTTGTTCCTCTGCCGTTACGGATAAAAATACGACCGTTCGATCGGGTTGCTCGTCTGTCTTGAATGCTTTGGCCAAAGCCAGAAGGGCCGCTGTTCCAGAGGCATTATCCAAAGCCCCATTGTAGATGGTATCCCCCGTTTCATCAGGCTTTCCAATGCCGATGTGATCCCAGTGAGCCGTGTAAATAATCACTTCTTCGGGTGCTGTTTTCCCTGTGATCTTGGCAATCACGTTTTTGGAAACATTGTAGGTAGGCTCCACAGCAAGACTTGTACTGAGCGTCATTCCAGTTGAAAACCCTTGAAAATCGGGCTTTCTGGCATTTTGCAATAGTTCAGATTGGTTCTTCCCCATTTTTTCAAACAGCTGCGTCGCAAAGGGCAGGGTAATCCATCCTTCAAATCCTAGTTTATACTTGTCTTGACCTCTATCGTCCAGGTAGAGTTTAGACGCTTTCCAACTATTCTGTATGTTATTGAATCCATAGCCAGCAGGAATGGTATTGTGCACGATTAAGCAACCCAATGCTCCTTGGCGTACCGCCTCCTCGTATTTGTAGGTCCATCGACCATAATAAGTCATCGTATTCCCTTTAAAAAAGGTCGAATCCTCGCTTCCAAAGCCAGGATCGTTGATCATCACCACCACAATTTTACCCTTCACATCCAAGTTTTTGTAATCATCCCAACCATATTCAGGAGCAACAATGCCAAAGCCAGCAAAGACCACCTCTGCATCCTCCACTTTTACTACCGAATCGGTACGTTGGGTCCAGATTACAAAATCTTTCAACCCTTCCCCCATAACGGAACCTTGTGCAGTCTTAAACTCCATGGATTGTTCGGGATAAGTGATGATGGAAACCATGGGTACCTCTTGAAAATAAGAATCTCCATTGCCCGGCTCAAGCCCCATTTCCTTGAATTTACTTTCCAAAAAGGATGTTGTGAGCTCCTCTCCTGCAGTAAAAGGCATACGCCCCATAAATTCATCTGAAGAAAGGGTGATCAAATTGGGCTCTAAATCTGCCACCTGAAATTGATAGGATTCAGACTTGGAAGAACAAGATGCTATGAATCCTGTTAGCAATAGTAAGGCAAGGAAATTTCTCATGACTAGAAGGAAAATACGTTAAACGAAAGCCTAAGGTAAAACATTTAACTCTTGATTTTCTGATCTCTAGATCCAATTTGTGTACTAACTATTGCAATGCCTGAATATTGCCTTACCTTTGTGTCCGGCGGCACGACCAGCTCCTGCTGAATCCCCCAGGTCCGGAAGGAAGCAAGGGTAGGCGGTCGTAGCGGTGCGATGCCGCCTCTTTT
Organism: Algoriphagus sp.; assembly: GCA_044353615.1. Lineage (GTDB taxonomy): Bacteria > Bacteroidota > Bacteroidia > Cytophagales > Cyclobacteriaceae > Algoriphagus. Next base: position 14,545 of record JBILBQ010000070.1, read on the forward strand.
TTTTCTGGTAGCCCAAATTCAAGCCCTCCTTTCGCTACCTTATCCTAATTAATCTTCTAACTTTGTCTATTGACCTTTGCTTGTTTTA
>JBILBQ010000071.1:0-14566 GCA_044353615.1 Algoriphagus sp.
CCCGAGTTGCATATCGAAACCAAGCGGAAAATCGTAGAGGCCGCGAAGGAAATGAATTACAGGCCCAACTTACTTGCGCAAAGCCTTCGTAGCAGCAGATCCAAGACTCTGGGTGTCATTGTACCCGAAATCACCTCTCACTTTTTTGCTTCCTGCATCAGCGGAATACAAGACATTGCCACCACCCGTGGTTACAATGTGATGATTTGCCAAAGCAACGAGTCAATTGCTCAAGAAAAGGCCAACATTCAAACCTTAGTTTCAAGCCAAGTGGATGGCCTCTTGATTTCGTTAAGTCGCCAAACCAATACCTACGAACACCTGTACGAACTCTACGACCGAGAAATCAACTTCGTCTTGTTTGACCGCGTACAGGAAGATATTCCCGTTTCCAAGGTCACCTTTAATGATGTGAGTGGCGCCTATCAGGTCGTCAAACACTTGTTGGAAAACGGTTCCCGCAGGATCGTTTACGTATCTGGACCTGAAGACCTCTACATTTCCAAAAAAAGAAAGGAAGGTTACCTTCGCGCCCTTGAAGAATTTGGTGTTAGCGAAGACCCCTCCCTCATTTTAATATCCGATCTTACCCTAGAAGGCAACCTTCAGGTTGCCCAACATATTCTTCGCATGGATCCTCGTCCAGAAGCTGTTTTTTGCATGATCGATCCTGTCGCAATAGATGTCCTGACCGAATGGAAAAAGTTAGGCATTCGCATCCCAGAAGACATCGCACTAGCTGGATTCACAAATAACCCTTCTTCCGCCGTGGTCGAACCGCCATTGACCACAGTAGCCCAGCCAGGCTATGAAATGGGCAAGCTGGCAGTGAGCCACCTGCTCGATCAATTGGATGGATTGGCCTCAGAAGACCCCATCTCCATCGTATTGGACACGACCTTGGTGGTTCGTAAATCTTCGCAGCATTTTCCTGTCAAAAAATAGACTAGCAATTTTTATTGAATTGCACTAGTTAGCCCTCCCCTTCCAAATGAAATCACGGATTACCCAAACCTTCCAACGACATTTTGAAGCTGAGCCCCTAGTGGTGTTTGCTCCAGGGAGGTTCAACTTGATTGGAGAGCATACGGACTACCAGGAAGGATTTGTTTTTCCCGCGGCAGTACAGCAAGGGATCTGGGCTGGAATTTCAAAAAATGAACTGGAGATTTGCCGCTTGTATTCCCTGGATTTTGATCAGGAATTTAGTTTCGAGCTAGATCACCTGGCTCCTAAAAAAGGACATTGGGCGACTTATGTGATGGGAATCTGCACCCTTTTTAAACAAGCTGGTTATCCGGTCGGAGGATTTGATCTGGTAATCGGCGGCAACCTACCTCTTGGTGCAGGCCTCTCCTCCTCTGCCGCACTATCCGTAGCGGTGGGGATGGGAATTTCAGAAGCTTTTGGCTTTGCTGTTCCCAAAAAAGACCTCGCTCGCTACGCACAGAAAGCAGAGCAACTTTTTGCAGGGGTCAATTGCGGCATTATGGATCCCTATGCTTCGGTCTTCGGACAAGGAGGCAAAGCCATGTTATTGGACTGCCGCAGCCAAAGCCATACCTACTTCCCCATGCAATTGGAAGAATACAAGTTGGTACTCCTCCACTCGAAGGTATCTCACTCCCTTGCAGCAAGCGCCTACAACCAGCGCAGAGCCGCTTGCGAGGAGAGTGTCTCCATACTTCAAGTAACTTATCCTGAACTGCGCAGCCTCCGAGATCTAAGCCTAGGGGATTTACCTCAGGTCAAGTCCTTGCTGCCTGCAGCCCTTTTTCCCAAAGCAAAGCATGTCATCAGCGAATGCAGCCGTGTCTTAGACGCTTCGGAGGCCCTTACTCGACAGGATTTGGTTCGAGTTGGTCAACTGCTACAAGCTTCACACCAAAGTTTGAGTCAAGATTTTGAGGTCAGCTGTGCTGAACTAGATTTTCTCGCCCAAGAAGTAACTAGTATGGAAGGAGTCTTGGGAGCACGAATGATGGGTGGAGGTTTTGGAGGATGTCTAATTGGCATTGTGAAAGCAAGTTCCTGGGGATTCATTCAAGAAAAAATCTCCGTTTCTTACCAAAAGGAATTCCAATTGACCCCCGATTTTATAGAAGTTGCTCCAGGTGGGGGAGCACAAAAAATCTAAACCCCTGCGTTCATCGATAAAATCAACCGCTTGATCCATTATCTCTCGCAAAATGAGTCCTTTACCTTAAAAAACTTATTCTTTTTTGTTATTTTCGACAAATTAATTTAACCCCGATGAAGTTCCCAAAAAACCTACGAAGCCTACTGCTACTCCTCGTTCTAGTTGGAGCAGTACTTTCCTCTTGCTCTAAAAAGCGTGAGGGCAAACCTAAAGTGCTTGTTTTTAGCAAAACAGCCGGTTATTACCACGAATCTATCCCTCAGGGTATTGCTGCCATCCAAAAGTTAGGCGCTGAAAATGGATTTGACGTGGACACCACCAAAAACGCAGAACTCATCAATGAGGAAAACCTCGCACAATACGCGACGGTGATCTTTTTGAGCACTACTGGTGATGTATTGAACCACTACCAAGAAGCAGACTTTGAGCGATACATTCAGTCTGGCGGAGGTTTTGTGGGTATCCACGCTGCCGCAGATACGGAATATGGCTGGGGCTGGTACGGCCGACTAGTAGGGGGATACTTTGCAGACCACCCGGGTATCAACGACCCACATCCGAATGTACAACCAGGAAAAGTGACCAAAACTGGGGAGAAACATCCTTCTACAGAAGCACTTCCGGATAGCTGGGCTCGTACAGACGAGTGGTACAGCTACAAAAAAGTAAACCCAAACACCAAAAAGCTACTTCTTTTAGATGAAGCTTCCTACAAGGGTGGATTGGATATGGGAGAGCACCCAATTGCTTGGTACCATGATTTTGATGGAGGAAGAGCTTTCTATACTGGAGGCGGACATACCAACGAATCCTACGAAGAGGCTGATTTCTTGAAGCACCTTTTGGCTGGTATTCAGTACACGATTGGAGAAAACTTAGAACTCAACTACAAAAAAGCAACTTCCCAGCGTACTCCTGAGGAAAACCGCTTTACGAAAACTACCCTTTCCATGGGCCAGTTTACCGAGCCTACGGAGATGACCATCCTACCTAACCTAGATATTCTTGTAGCACAGAGAAGAGGAGAACTGCTTCTCTACAATCAGGCAACTGGTGAACTTAAAGAAATCGCCAAATTTGATGTGTATTGGAAAACTGATGTTCAGGGTGTCAATGCAGAAGAAGGATTGATGGGACTTCAAAAAGACCCGAACTACGCCACCAACAACTGGGTGTATGCATTTTATGCACCTACTGGTGACAAGGAAATCAACCGCCTTTCTCGATTCAAATACAAAGACGGCAAGTGGGATATGGGTTCCGAGCAAATCATTTTGGAACTCTATTCTCAACGCAACATCTGCTGCCACACTGGTGGATCCATCGCTTTTGACAAGGATGGAAATCTATTCCTCTCCACAGGTGATAACTCCACTCCTTTCAACCAACCGGGCTCCAAGTTAACCCTCAATGGCTATGCCCCTGTGGATGGCCGTGAAGGCAACAAGCAGTGGGATGCACGCAGAAGTTCAGGAAATGCAAATGACTTGAGAGGAAAGATCCTCCGCATCAAAGTTGCTGAAGACGGTACCTACACTGTACCAGAAGGCAACTTGTATCCAAAAGGTACAGAAGGCACTCGCCCTGAGATTTACACTCAAGGTCTTCGCAACCCGTACCGCATCTCTGTCGATCAGAAAACAGGCTTCCTCTATTGGGGTGAAGTAGGCCCTGATGCCAACAACGACTCGTTGGACATCAAAGGTCCAAGAGGCTACGACGAAGTCAATCAAGCGAGAAAGGCAGGAAATTTTGGATGGCCTTATTCCATTGGAAATAACTTCGCCTACAGAGAATTCAATTACGAAACTGGTGAGGCAGGAGCTCCTTTTGATATTGCTGGCCCAGTCAACAATTCACCGAACAATACTGGAATGAAGAAACTTCCTGCTGTGGAGCCTGCCTTTATTTGGTATCCATATGCAGCCTCTCCTGACTTCCCACAATTGGGAACAGGAGGTAGAAATGCGATGGCTGGCCCAGTTTACTATGCGGACATGTATCCTTCAGATTCTCGCATGCCAGACTATTACAACGGCAAGCTATTTATCTACGATTGGATCAGAGGCTGGATCAAAGTGGTGACCATGCAAGAAAATGGAGACTTCGACAAGATGGAACCATTCATGGGAGGCACCAAGTTTAACGCCATGATGGACATGGAAATGGGCCCTGATGGAAAAATCTACATTCTAGAATACGGCAATGGCTGGTTTGCAAAAAACCCAGATGCTGGTCTCTTCCGAATTGATTACAATGGTGGCAATCGTGCCCCTGTTGTAACCGAAGTAAAAGTGGATAAAACCTCTGGCAAAAACCCACTTCAAGTGACTGTTACAGCAACTGCTTCAGACCCTGAAAACGATGCACTAACCTACACTTGGGATCTAGGTGCTGGAGTCACGAAGACAACTACAGAACCGACACTCACGCATTCCTTCACTGCGACAGGTGAGTTTGAAATTCAAGTAACTGCAGCTGACCCTGCTGGATTGACAGGCAAAGGACCATTGGTAGCAGTTTATTCAGGAAATGTTGCACCGCAGGTGAGCATCTCAGTAGTGGGCAACCAATCCTTCTACTTCCCTGGTAAAAAAGTGAACTATACCGTAGCCGTAAGCGACGAAGATCACCCAGAAGCGTCTTCGGACATGAGCAGCTTGTATGTGGCAGCAGATTACCTACAGGGGATTGACCAGGCAGAAGCAGATATGGGACACAAAATCATGAGTGAAGCCATGACAGGCAAAGCCTTGGTACAGTCACTTACCTGCAAAACCTGTCACAATGAAACTGAAAAATCAATAGGCCCTGCCTACACCGATGTAGCCAAAAAATACCGCGAGCGCAACAGAGACTACCTGGTCAATAAAATCAAAAATGGTGGCGGAGGCGTATGGGGAGAAACAGCCATGCCGGCCAACCCAGATTTGAAAAATTCTGAGCTCAATGCCTTGGTTACCTACATCCTCTCCTTAAGAAAAGAAAGCAAGCCTAGTCTAGGTGCGAATGGAAGCCTAGACCCTACCCTAGGGAATCCTGCTTCTCCAACTGGATCTTTGGTGATTTCGGCCTCCTACACGGATAAAGGCGGAGCAAACATCAAACCGCTCACAGGTTCTAGCTCTTTGGTCTTGAATCCAAATAGCATCAACCTGGAACAAGCGGGAGGCTTCTCAGGCTTTGCCAAGATGGTATTTGACGGAAAGACCCTATTGACCGTTCCAAATACAAAAGGATCGTTCTCGCTACCAGCCTTGGACGTAACAGGCATTGGATCCGTTACCTTGATGACCGCTTCTCAGCAGCCCATCACCGTTCCAGTAGACTTTGAAATCCGTTTGGATAGCCCAACAGGTGAAGTCATTGGAAAAGGAACCCATGCGCCAAGCCAAGGAATGAAATTGCCAAACATGCCTATCCTCATGCATCAGGCAAACTTGAGTCTGACAAGCGCTGGAGATGGCAAGAAGCACACCCTGTATTTTGTGAGTGATGCCAAAGGAGCAGATTTAGGCACCTTCATCATCATGGGCATCACCTTCAACGCGAAGTAAGCAGAAGACACTATTTAGTACACAAAAAAACCACTCCGAGATATTCGGAGTGGTTTTTTGTGTACTTGTAACTGAATAAACTTCTAGTTACAAACTGAGGTGGCAGGTCGCCAGATGACTTTCTGATCCGTTACATTAGTAATCGATGCATTCGTGATCACATTTCCCTCGCAATCCAGAATTTGAGGCACTGATTTGCAAAATGGGCAGCAATTCAGAAAAGTAAAGACGGTTGCTCCCTTGTAAGTTCCTTGAACAAGGTAGAAGTAGTCAACCAAATTCAATTCTTGGGTGCTTTTAATCCCCTCCTTTAGCCAGGGTAAATCTTCTATGGGGTTGGATACACCACAATTTTTGGGGCTCTCTGACTCCTGACAGGAAAAGAGGATAAAAAAAGCTAAAATAGGTAAGATCCGAGTCATTGTTTTGAATGAGTAAGTAGCATAGTAACGAATAATCAATTCGAATCGCTACACCACCTCCTTAGAAATTTGAATTCGAGGTATTGAAATCAGGTTTGAAAGGTGGGAATCATTCAAGTAGCTGTCGACAGTGGACGGTCAGCTGTCGACGATTATCCGCCAGCAACAACCTCCCTTGACTACCAAAGGGGGAAATGTGGATAATCAATCTCCTTTACTTCATCGGAGAAAAAGGTAGCGGTGTATAAAATAGCGCGTCGATCTTCTCTACGATCTTACCTGAAGCCTCGGAAGCATCGCGCACACGAATCCACTCGGGATCCGCTACAAATCGACCAAAGGCAGCATTAAATTCATCCTTGGTTTGATGACCGATCAGATAGACCAACTTGGGTTGGGCTCCGTCTTTTTCCATTGTAATCCAATAGGGATAATTCGATAGGCCTTGCTTTTCAAATAAGGCTTGGGTATGATCTCGGAAACGAGTTTGAATGGCATCCAATCTGCCAGGCAATAAATAATAGGTTCGCAATTGAAAAATTCCACTTGGACGGGAAATTTTCCTTGAATTAAGGCCCTTGGCCCACTCCATAAACACCTGATCTACTTTTTGAACTATCTTCCCATTGGCTTCAGAGGCAGAGGCTACGGCTTTCCATTCGGGATCATTGGCAAAATTGTTCCAACGGATATCCCGTTCAGATGCAGATGGATATCCAATAATAAAGGTGAGCTGCTTTTCAGGATGCTCCTCGGAAAGAAAGTAGGCCACATTTTCAATTCCATGTTTGGTAAACAGTGCTCTAGTATGATTTTGAAAGCGCTTGATCAGGTCAGGCATCTTGCCTTCGTGTACCGTGTAGGTGCGCATTTCAAAATAGGAACTGTTGATTGCTTGCTGGGCTTTTACAAGAATGCTGCTCATAAAAAAGAACAAGAGAATGAATAGAATACGCATGGGGATGGTTTTTTTGGGATGGAAAATTTTGAAATATTTGGATCAGATTTTTTTCCAGGCTCGGTAAAGAGCTGGACCAAGGACAAGTGCAATGGTAAGTAACCCGAAGGTTTCTCTATTTTCTTCCATTTGTGGAGTTTTCATGGTCAAATCTTTCTGTGCCCATTCGGCAGCAATCCAATCGCCTACTCCACCTGGGAAGAAATAAACAGCCCCAAGGAGGCAAAAGATGACGACTAGGGTGAGTGGCAATTTGGGAAAAATTCCGCGCACCGCTAGAAGCGAGAAAATCACCGCGACAGCATAGATACTCACCCAAACTTCCGGATCAGGATCGTTGATTTGCCAGTACGCGAAAAGTGCAAAGAGAAATACCCAAAGACCGTAGAAATAAGAAATGGATTTCATAGGAAGTACAATTCAAGTAGACTGAAATTTAAAGAAAATCTAAGACTATTCCATCTTTACTTGCTTGGCTGGTTTCCCTCCTATTTTTTCGGAAAGATTAAATCTACTTATTTGGAAAAATTTTCACCGTTATCGCATGGTTCACCTTAGTCTTTCCCAATCAACTGCTGATCTCGAAGGGATTTTATCCCTCCAACGCGAAAATCTGCTGACCATCCTATCGGAGGAAGAAAAGTCAGATCAAGGGTTTGTCACTATTCCACATACATTGGAGCAATTGGATGCCATGCACAGCATTGCCCCACATGTCCTAGCCAAAGAAAATGAGCAGGTAGTGGGCTATGTCTTGGCGATGACCTTAGCCTCGAGAAGTGTAGTTCCTATGATGGCTTCCCTTTTTGACAACTTTGATGAGTTGGAGGTTACGGGCAAAAAAGTAAGTTCCTATCACCCCATGGTCGTGGGGCAGGTATGTGTAGGAAAGAGCCAACGCGGAACCGGATTGTTTGACAAACTATATACCACCTATCGGGAGGAGTATGCCTCCACCTATGATTTTGCGATTACCTCCATTGCCTTGAGCAATTACCTGTCCATGGCTGCCCACCAACGAATTGGCTTCCAAGTCATCCATACCTTTGAGGATAGCATTCAGCCCTGGTCGATTGTCTATTGGGATTGGAATTCCAAATTTCCGCAGTAGACCTAGCTTGGGTTTTAGGAGTAGGAAGTGAAACCCTACTCAATCCAATTGGCGAAAGACCCGATTGGGCCGATGGGCTTTTTGCATTAAGCCTTCAAGTTCCGCCACAAGTGCAGGATGATCTAGGGCCACATTAGTTTGTTCCGCAGGATCTTTGGCCAGATCAAACAGTTCCACGGTAGTCTTTGCCGCATCTTGAACTTGGTACTTCACCAATTTCCAATCTCCTTTGCGCAGTGCTTGCCTTCCCCCAGACTCGTGAAACTCCCAATACAGGTAATCGGGAAGCTGCTGCTTTCCAGCGGCCAATAAAGTGGGTAAGAAAGAAATCCCATCGATACCTGCAGGGCTGGCAGCGCCAATCGCCTCGGCTAGGGTCGGCAACCAATCCCAAAAAGCAGCTACGTGGCTGGACTGACTTCCTGCTTTGATTTTTCCTGGCCAATGCGCGACCAATGGCACATGAATACCTCCTTCGTAGAGGTCTCGTTTAAATCCCCTAAACGGGCCATTGCTATCAAAAAATAAAGGGTCAGCCCCTCCTTCACGGTGCGCACCATTATCTGAGGTGAAAATCACAAGCGTGTTTTCGGATAGGCCTAAGGCTTCCAATTTGCTCATGATGTCACCGACATAGCGATCGATTCGTGCCACCATCGCCGCAAAAGTAGCCCGGGGATAGGGTTGAGACTGATAACCGGGAATGACCATTTCTGGGCCATAATCTCCTCCCGGAGGAGCGGTATGCGGGGCTTCCTCACCAAACTTTGTCCTGTAATACTGAAAGGTCTCGTCCTCAGGAACTGCCAGTTCCGCGTGGGGCATCACCAGGGGTAGAAATAGAAAAAAAGGTTGCTGCTGGTTGGCCTCAATAAATTCCAAACTCTTCTGATGGATGAGGTCTGGTGCAAAGGTGGTTTTGGTGGACCAGTCATTTTCGGGTAGTGGCACCTGCTGCTGATTTTCCCAGAGGTAGGCAGGATAGTAGCGATGCGCATAGCGCTGGCAGTTGTAACCAAAAAAATGCTCGAAACCTTGGTTTGAAGGATCTCCCGTCGTCCCAACAAAGCCCAGTCCCCACTTACCAAAGGCGGCGGTACGGTAGCCTGCTTCCTGGAATATTTTCCCTAAGGTAAGCAGGGTATCAGGCATCGGGTACTGTCCTTCGGGCTGAATTTCAAAATTTCCCCGAATAGGGGTATGGCCGGTATGCAAGCCCGTGAGTAGCGTGGAACGTGAAGGTGCACACACGGGCGCACCAGCATAATGCTGGGAAAAGCGAATCCCTTGGGAAGCTAGTCGATCAAGTGCAGGGGTTAGAATGTGTTGCTGCCCCAAGAAGCCCAAATCTCCATAACCGAGGTCATCCGCAAGGATAAAAATAACATTGGGAGGTGTTGGGGTATTTGCTCCTTGATTCTGCTTGATTTGAAAGGAAGATAGCAAAAAGCTGCTTGCAAGTAGGTAAACATAAAGGACTGGCGATCTCATACCCTAAACTAAGCGAAAAAGGTCTAAAAACAGAAACGGGAAGCATTTCTTGCGAAAGCTTCCCGTTTGGTCGACAGATCCCCGTAGTTCACTATCTCCCTCAAGCTACAGTTTTAGACTTTTCCCAGTTGCCCAGGTCCAATTCATCGAATGCAGTCGCCCTTTTGGACTTGTCCTGTTTTGTTAGATTCCCATTCCATTTCTGTGGTTTCCCCTCTCAAACACTTGTAGGCAAGTGTTCCTTCATGGCGGAACTCCCGAAGCGATCTTGACGATAGACTTCCAGGCCGATCTTTTTGCACTTCTGCGGTTACCCGTTGCAAACTACCTCAATTAAGTGGCAGTCCCTTTGTGCCCGATGTTTGTACAAACTTTCCCGAAAGAAGATCTGTGCTGATTAATCCATTTTTCGCAATTCTGGGGTTGCCCCTCTCAATCCAGAAATTTCTTTCTTGATCCTTCTTGCTTGGAACTTTGATTCCTTCCGAAGAAGACCTCAAATTCAAGCCCATCGTTTTTCGGCATTTCTGCAGTTTCCTGTCTCAGAGACTTACCCGAAGGCTGGTCCCCCTTTATGCCCGATCTCAAACTTTCAATCAACGAACCGAAATCTTACTTTCGGTCTTTTTTTTCTCTTACTTGATGAATTAAAGTTGGCCTTTATAAAAAATAAATCCAATTAATTCTTTAAAAATTTATTAACAATTTTTACCATGAAATTGACTGTAAACGAACAAGTTATCCACCTTTTTCTAGGCGTTTATCCACCAGTAGTTTTGTTCTCATTGCACATCTCTAGTTTTATATCCCATTCGTTTAGCCATGAGCCCAGAAGAAGAATAAAAAAAGGAGCTATTCTTTCGAACACTCCCATTTACTTGATGCTGGCGCTTCCTTACAACTTATCTAGTCTCTTTTTTTGGAGCATTGCAACCCTCTTTTTCATCAACTGCACTACAGCCTAGGTCCGCCACTAAATTCTGAAAAACCTTTACTGAATCACACCCGCGTCAACTTGATTGGATAGGATTTCCCGGCATTCCATTGGCAAACGTAGATATTCTCGTCCTGATCAATACACACATCATGGCAGTGCTGAAATGCCGCCTCCTCTTGAAGCATCACTTGCAAGACTCCCCTGTGGTAATACGGCTCCGTCCCCCCAGGATTGGAAACGACCTTATTGTCCTTATTCAAAATGGTAACAAAGCCAGAGTTGTCCGTTTGTTCCATATACCTCAATCGGGACCAACAAACACCTGCATAGAGATTCTCTCCATGAATAACCGGCCTACAAACATATGCCCCCGGCAGAAAGATTGTTTCTAGGTAGTTCCCATCTAAGGTGAACCGCTTGAAGGAATTGTGTCCCCTGGAGGTACACAATAAACTAGGAGCACCTGGTCCGCGTGAGTCAATGGCAATGCCATGTGCGGTACTAAATTGATCATCCCCATTTCCTGGGCCTCCAAATTTTCGGATAAACTTGCCTTGGCTGTCGTACTGCAAAAAGTATTGAGAACCATAGCCATCCGCCACATACAAGTCCCCATTTGGAGCTACGGCTGTTTCGGTAGGTACCCAGCGCATTTTATCGGTATAGATCCCTTCTACTACAGGAGAAGGAAGTTCAGTCACCACCTTTCCATCCAAGGTGGTTTTGAGGACTCTGCCTCCATTGTCCACCACCCATAAGTATTCTGCATCTCCTTCATCTACCAAGGAAAGCCCATGAGCAGCAGTTAATCCCAAAGTCCAAGTATCTAGCAACTTGCCTGATTGGCTGTAGATGATCACATTATTCTTGGGCTCATCTGTTAATAGAATCATTCGCCCTTTTCGATCCATGACCATTTCGTGGCAGTTGATCACAGGAACTTTAGTAGGATCTAAATTGCCCCAGTTGGCATCAAGGGTATACTGAAAGTCCCCGTGGCCGAACACCTTCTTTTGGGCAGCAAATACAGATAAATTGGGTTGTACACTCATAGCAATACCGAGAAGAGAAGTGTTTTGAATAAATTTTCGTCGTGAATTCATAGCTTATGTCAGTCCCTTAAGTTACACATTTGAACTAAAATGTCTCCTTTGGATTCAAAAAATTAGAACTGGAGAAGGAAAACTAACGAATTAACTAGCAATCCCTCTCCCTTTTTCTCCATAAGCAAAAGGACTAGCCATCCTTAACATAAATTTTCCTTGGAACTGTAGCGAATCGGACTAGCCAAGCGTTTAGAAATAAATTAGTTTTGTCTCACGCTTTTTAAACAGCTCTCTCGATGAAAAATCGCATCAAATTCCTCTTTATCGTGCTTTTTGGCAGTAGCCTTCTTTTTTCTTGTGTGGATGAGGTCAAAAACACCTATTCCTATCGGACGATGATGCCCGTTTACCTAGAAATGAAGGATGTTCGTGCCAAAGAGATTTCCATTGCTCCTGCTCAGGAAATAGAGAACCCAGGAAAAATCTACATTTACAATGATTATTTGTTGATCAACGAGCCCAACCAAGGGATTCACGTCTACGACAACAAAAATCCAGCAAACCCAATCAACCTGAGCTTTATCCCGATTGAAGGGAATGTGGATTTGGCAATCAATAGCGACATTCTTTACGCAGACAATTACGTGGACTTGCTTGCCTTTGACCTCAGCAACATTCGAAATATCCGCCTAGTGAAGCGAGTGAATGATGTGTTCAACCACCTTTACCAGCACAGTACAGGAAAAATCATCACCTTCAAGGACACTGTACTCACCAGTGACTCACCAGAGCTTTTATACACCGACATGTGGACCGTTCGACCTGGCATGAGCTTTCTCTCCAACATGTCTAAAGCCTCACAAAGCTATGGTACCGGTGGATCCATGGCCCGATTTACGTTGATGGACGGGCATCTTTTTGCAGTAGATGAAAGCACCCTTCGCGTATTTGATGTGCTCAACCCAGCCGAACCCAAGTTCCTTAAGCCCATCGAGTTGGGATGGGGTATCGAAACCATCTTTCCTTTTGATCAAAAATTATTTATCGGTTCCAACCGAGGCATGCATATCTACGACGCCTCCACTCCTTCTGCTCCCACCCGATTGTCAGTTTACGAGCACGTACTTTCTTGTGACCCAGTCGTAGTCAATGAAGACTATGCTTTTGTGACACTCCGAAGTGGTAATTTTTGTAACAACGGGGTCAACGAACTGCACGTCATCGACATCAAAAATCCATCCCAACCCAAACTCATGAAAGCTTATCCCATGCTCAACCCACACGGACTGGGATTGGCAGAAAATTTTCTATATGTAGCAGAAGGCAAGCATGGACTCAAAAGTTTTAACGCATCGGATGTACTTACCATCGACAAAAACCAGTTGGAATTCATTCAATCCATGAAGTCGACGGACCTAATCCCTGGACCCAAGTCCTTGATTGTAATCGGTACAGATGGGGTATGCCAGTACGATTACAGCAATCCCGCTCAACTCAAAAAATTAAGTTGCATCCAAGTAAGCAACCCTATTGAAGTCAGCTAGTGGCATGAAAAAGAAGCTCCTTATTTTTATCGTCCTTTCCTTTTGTGCGCTACATTCCTCGATGGCTCAGACAAAAACCTGGATGACTCAACTTGAACTGGGTCTGCTTGGCGGAAAAACGAAAGACCTGTGGGAAGAAAAAACGAACGAAAGAACCACACTTTCCTTCTCAGCCTTTCATGGCAAGGAGGTCATTCGAAATCAGATTCTTGGAGTCTACCTTGGAATGGACCAGTACCCTAGCGTCACTTTAATTCCAATAGGAGTAGGGTGGAGAGGGTTTTTAGGAAAATCGACGGGATCCAAATTTTATGGCAGCCTTGATCTAGGCTATGGATCCACATTATTTGAAAAAGTGGAGCGAACAGATTGGTCAAGTACTTGGCACGAATCTGGACTGGTCTTACGTCCAGCAGTAGGGATAAAAATGCCCGCCAAAAAAGGAAAATGGGCCCTTACTGCAAGCCTTGGTTACAAAAGACAGCCAACCTATTTTTATGAAGGAACCCATAGCCAAGCCGAGACTAGACCAAAGATTCCTCTTTTTCGTACCCGAGAGCTGCTCCCCGAGGGATTTAGCTCCTTAAACTCGACTTCTACCTTATACCATAGCCTGAGTTTCCAACTTGGCATTCTTTTCTAAAGCCAAACTTCCAGGGAGATTTTGGACTCCACCAACTTAGATTAAGGGGTACTTTCTTAAAAAAAGAGTCTTTTTACCGTCCAAAAAATGACGGCAAAGAGGAAAATCAAAATGGAAATCTTGTTGATGCCATGCATCATGCGCAAGTTGATGTTGGTGGGAGCATTTGGATCCGGCTTTTTGAAAACCCGCAGAAAATAATTTCCTACCTCCCCCAACTTGAAAAACTCCTTTACTTGATTCTTTTCTGACATGATAAGAGCTGTTTCGATGTAAACCCGCAAGAGTTTAGATAAGTTTAGTTTAAGAAGAGAAATGGAGTAAAAATTCCCTTTTCATTAACGATACACTCGTAGTTCAAATATTCTAGAGGAGTATTTCAGGAAATTAAAGGTTGATTTTTTCATTCAAAACTATTTTAAAAACGCTATATGAATGAAATACCGCAATAAAAAGATTACTTATAATTACAGGATTTGTAAATGTACCGACCATAATTGGGCTTAATAGTTTATATACAATCTGAACAGATAGAAGTGCTAAGACAAACTTTGGGTCAAATTTGAATAAAAGTAAGACGGAAAAAATGAAGATTGCCAAATAAACAGAAAGCAAAATACCGCGAGCTGGTGTCTCTATTCCATAAGAATCAACAGCCCAATTAGCCTTTAGAAATAATCCTGTACATACAGGGATTAACACAAGAACATTAAATAC
>JBILBQ010000156.1:0-4397 GCA_044353615.1 Algoriphagus sp.
CGAGAGGCTATTTCAGCCTGAGTTTCGTAAATCTCCATAATTGGGCTAAATTTACACGAAATTTAGAATGTCAGGTGGTAAAGATTGGAAATATAGCATTGGGAGATTTCCCGCTCCTACTCGCTCCCATGGAGGATGTGAGTGACCCTCCTTTTCGGGCAGTATGCAAGCAAAACGGCGCTGACTTGATGTATACCGAGTTTATCAGTTCCGAAGGACTCATTCGCGATGCAGCCAAAAGCGTGCAAAAGCTGGATGTTTACGACTACGAACGTCCGGTAGGCATCCAGATTTTTGGGGCGGAAATTGAATCCATGCGGGAAGCCGCTGCCATCGCTGAGGCTGCTGGACCTGATATTTTGGACATCAACTATGGATGCCCTGTTCACAAGGTAGCCTGCAAAGGTGCCGGAGCAGGGATCTTACTGGACATCGACAAGATGGTCTCCATGACTGCGGAGATTGTGAAGCGGGTCAACCTTCCCGTAACCGTAAAAACCCGTCTTGGATGGAGTCATGACACCATTCGGATCGTCGAAGTGGCTGAGCGTCTCCAAGACATCGGAATTCAGGCCATCTCTATACATTGCCGTACCCGCCAACAGATGTACAAGGGAGAGGCAGATTGGTCTTGGCTCAACTTGGTCAAAGACAATCCTAGACTTCAAATTCCAGTTTTTGGCAACGGAGACATAGATAGCCCCGAAAAAGCAGCCGAATACCGATCCAAATACAATGTGGACGGCATGATGATCGGCAGAGCATCGATTGGCTACCCTTGGATTTTTAACGAAATCAAGCACTACTTTGCCACGGGCGAAAAACTCACTGCACCTGACCTAATGGAACGCATTGCAGTAACCAAAAAGCACTTGGATTTTTCAATCGAGTGGAAAGGAGAAAAGCAAGGCATCCTTGAAATGCGCCGCCACTATACGAATTACTTCAGAGGCATGCCCAATTTCAAGCCCTTCCGCACGGAAATGGTAACAGCAGAGCGCTACACTGAGGTCCTCAGTATTTTGGATCGCGTGCAAGAAGCTTATGCAGATTACGAGTTTCAACCCATGTAACACCCGTTTATCCCTTTTCTTAGGACTGGGCTCAAAATAGGGGTTCATTCGAGCAGAAAATGAGTTTATTTGCATCCAAAACCCCTCCAATGGACACCACCACCTCTGAAAACTCCCTTAAAAACTGGATTCTTTTGGTGGTGCTCACCTTGATTTGGGGTAGCTCCTTCATCCTGATCAAAAGAGGGTTGGAAGTTTTTTCTCCTGGAGAAGTAGGTGCCTACCGCATGGTGGCAGCTGCTAGTTTACTACTTCCTTTATCTCTTCCTCGTCTCCGACAGCTCAGCAAAACGCAGGTAAAAAATCTGTTGATCACCGGCATGCTGGGAAGTTTTATCCCCGCTTTTTTATTTCCAATTGCGCAGACCCAATTGAGCAGCTCCCTAACCGGAGTTTTGAATGCACTCACACCACTTTTCGTGGTGCTATCCGGCGCACTTTTCTTCAATACCTCCATCACCAAAAGGAATGGAATTGGCTTGGTCATCGCTTTCTTGGGTGTACTTGTACTGGTAACTTTCAAGGAAGGCGGAGGATGGGACTCCTTATCACAAATCAATGCCTATGCCTTGTATGTTATTGCAGCTTGTGTTTGCTACAGCTTCAACCTTCACTTTATCAAGGCGCGATTTACGAAATTGAAGTCAATTGAAATCTCATCCATTTCTTTGTTGATGATTCTCCCTTTTGCCTTGATTTATTTGTTTGGAGGCACCCAATTTTCCTACAAGCTAGCCACCCATCCAGACGCTTGGGAAGCACTTGGATACGTCACCCTTCTCGGCATGGTGGGCACTGCTACGGCCTTGGTTTTATTCAATATCATGATCAAAAATGCAAGCCCATTTTTTGCTAGTCTGGTCACCTACACGATTCCTATTGTCGCCATCATGTGGGGAGTTTTGGATGGAGAGGTGCTCCTTTTAGGCCATTACTTTGGTATTGCCGCGGTAATTTTGGGAGTTTGGGTAGGGAATCGGAAATAAAAAAAGACCTGTTTTTTTTAATTTTTTCGATTCATCCGCTGCCTCCAAGCAGAAGCAAGCATGGGGAGTTGCTGGTAGGATTTGATTCCCGCCTTGACACCCTGTGATTTTAAAAATAGGTCATTGGACTTTCGACTCAATTCAAGCCAAATCGGAGGATAAGCTTCCGCTGACTCTCGAATGGAAATCAAGTCTTGGATAATTCCTCTCGGAAGATTTTCTATCCAGCACAACGCTCCATCTGGGTCCATCCCATGGTAATCCCGAAGCTGGTAGCGAAGCAATAAAAGGTGGGCAGCATAGCGCAAAATCGGTTCCTCCGAACGAGTACAGATCACCCAAGCAATAAAGTTGGCCTCCCCCTCATCTGTTACCCCATAACTATGAGCCATTTCATGTGCAATGGTAAACGGTTTTTCTAAGGCATGCAAACTCGGATCGAGGTAACTCTCTCCCGTAAATGGGAAGTAAATACCTAGAATACCCATTCTTCGCATGAGTCCTTCAGGTGGAAACTCCTTCGTTCGTGGGCGTCCGGTAAAATTCAACCCTAAAACTTCCAAATTTGATTGCATCGTGCCGCGCACCAGATCCTCGAGGGGTAAATAGGCCATCATTTCGGTGAGGGCGGTGGTGTCCTGGCTGATGCGCCCCCGATCCAAGGAAGCCAATTCCAGTGTATGATTTAGCTCAGCGGTCAACTGCTGTATATCGAGCGGTTTGGGTTGCAGGTTTAGCTGCTGAAAAATGGGCGTTCGCTGGTAATTAAACCCCCAAAGGAGGAGGAAAAAGAATACCAAGGCACCTAGTCCATTGGAGCTTGCCTGAAGGGCGTAACGAGCCCGTTGTCTCCAACCAACAAGTCGGAAAAATCGACGAAAACTAACCCAAGAAAGGGCTAATACCAATCCTATGAATAAGTGAACCGTAGGGAAAGGCAGCTTACCCAAGCTGAGGTCAATCCCATTGCGAATGACTGGAAAAAAAGTTCGCGAATAGAATTGATCTGTAGCCTCAGGGTACTGACCAGCCAGAAATCGAACTGCTAGTGCCAGTAACCCCAAAAATGCCCAGGTCCAGTTTCTATTTTTCACAGCTTCGAGCGCTTACACGCCCTCTGCCTGTACTTCCTTAACTTCTGGAAGCATTCGGGTAAGGAGGTTTTGAATTCCTGCCTTCAAGGTGACGGTACTCGAAGGGCATCCCGAGCAGGAGCCTTGCAAAAGCACCTTCACTATTCCATCGGTAAAGGAATGAAATACGATAGCTCCCCCATCCTGCTCAACTGCAGGGCGGATGTATTCGTCTAGGATACCTTTGATTTTTTTAACAATCTCTGAATCGTTTTCATCAAAAAGGGGATCCTTCTCCAAAAGCACCTGCACCGCCTGTTGGCCTGACTCCAGGTACTGCCGGATATGGTCCCGAAATATCGTCTGTACCTCTGCCCATTCCGCATCTTCCGACTTGGTAATGGTTACAAAATTGGAAGCGATAAATACGCGCTGTACCGCTGCAAAATTGAACAGTTCCTTCGCCAATTGACTTGCTCCGGCGCTTGCCGCATCTGGAAAATCATAACTTACTCCCTCTTCCACCAACATAAAGTTGGCCACAAACTTGAGTGAATTGGGGTTGGGATTGGCCTCCATGTAGAGGTGAACGGGTCTAGCTTGCGCTTTCAACATGACAGAAAAGGGATTATAGAAGGAAAAACCAAATTTGGCTTTAGAAGTTCCAAAGCGGGTAAAGTTTGCTTATTTTTTTGGGAGGCTGCCTTTGGCGGCATACCAAATGCCGCCATAAAGATGCTTCAAGAAATCCGCATCTTCCCATACGGCATCCACATGTCCTAGCGCCGTGTAGAAAACTCTACCTCCATCAAACTCATGGTACCAAGCCATCGGATGGTTGGCGCCCATGGCTTTTGCAGGCTGGTAAGTCGTCTCATCAGCCTGGATCAAGACCTTGATGGCTGGGTTTACGCTTTTGAATTCGTACAACTCGTCGGTCCAAAGCCAGTTTTCAGGCAAATGCCAAGTAGCAGGATGCGTACGGTCCGCCACATGTAGACGGAGGGTTTGGTTACGGGGATGCGCAAGGAAGTACGCACCGATCATCTGATTGTACCAAGGCCATTCGTACTCTGTATCCGTAGCAGAGTGGATACCTACTACCCCTTTACCCGATTGAACAAATTTTTGGAAGGCGGCCTTTTGGGAATCGTTAAAAATTGTGCCTGTAGTACTCATTAGCACCACCACATCGAATTTGGCGAGGTTTTCATCTGTAAATTGATTGGCATCTTCAGAGGTGAACACTGAAAACACATGTTTTT
>JBILBQ010000072.1:0-14348 GCA_044353615.1 Algoriphagus sp.
TCCATCACCCGACTCCCATCGAGGTAGCCTATCGTCGATCGAGAACCGTTGGTCACGCGATCTCCTTCGATGTAGCCCACCGTACGGCGGCTGCCATCCATCAAGCGTTGCGCTAAACTTGGCGTAGCGCCAAGTGCCAAATAAATAAGTAGGATAAGTAGTAGAGGTCGCATCTGATATAAATGAATAGGATTATCCGCAATTATGCAAGTAACTCAATAGGGATGTTTACCAAGCGGATAATTCGGTCAACGGCTAACTGTCGACAGACCACAGTCAATCGTGGTTATAGTAGGCTTTATCTCTAAAATTACAATCTGCTGTCGTCTGTGGCCTGTCAACCGTTGACAAATCAACTAGTCCACCGCTAACTGTCAACGGTCCACAGCCCGTTGTGGTTTTAGTACGCTTTATCTCTATAATTACAATCTGCTGTCGTCTGTGGACTGTCAACCGTTGACAATCAACTGGTCCACTGCTAACTGTCAACGGTCCACAGCCCGTTGTGGTTTTAGTACGCTTTATCTCTATAATTACAATTGGCGGTGGACTGTGGTCCGTCAACCGTTGACGATTATCTAAACTATGGTGAAATCCGATACAAGATAATTCGCTTATCCACCTCCGACTTGGTTCGGACGATCAGCTCCTTCCCCTCCTGTGCTTGATAATGCTGATTGACCGCCTTGATGTATCGAGACCGCCTCACCCGCCTGTAGTCCAAGCTTTCTAGATCAGATGTTCCAAACAACTGGTCCAACTGGTGTACATCCACTAGTGCAACAGGGTGGGCTAGCAGCCGTTCCACCATCCGAACAATATCCTCTTCCCCATCAACCGTAACAATTGCAAGGGGTAGCTCCGAAGTAACAGGTTTTTCCTTCTTGGACTTAAGATGCATCCTCCACCAGAAAACCCCAACTATTGCCAGCAACAAACCCAATGCCGCAAGAATAGAAAAGGACCACTCCTCGATCCCAAAGGATGAAGCCTGTTGGTTAAAGCGAATGTCTCCAACCTTTTTGAACTTTTCTTCAAAATCCTTTTCTGGAGATAAATAAGTCGGATCTCCGTACTTATCAAAAAATACCGCAGAATTTCCAGAAGCTACTGCAATAGAAAATTGTTTGAATTTGCCGAAGTCATTGTTCTCAGAAAAATACAAGCTGTTCTCCTTTTTATGAACTAAAAGAAGTCCAAGATTAGCCTTGAGTTGATACAATTGAATTCCATAATCCTTTAGGTCAAAAGCAGGAAGAATCCATATCGAGTTTTCTGATTTTTCAGGAAAATCCAATTGCAAGGAACTCCAAGACTGATTTTTTAAATCCAATACATACCCATTTTTTTCGGGCTCAAACAGTTGAGAGGGCTGGTGGATGTATTCCCCCAAAATGGAAAATACACGGTCTCCATCAACGAAAATACCTACCCCCGCATAGTTGTTGGGAGGTGAAGTTACTGACACAGGATCCCAAATCCCCTTGACAAAATCAAACTTCAGCAGCTCACTATGGCCTTCCCAAAATCCGTATCGCCCCATGGAATACAGGTTCCCCTCCCGAACAAAAAAATGAGGGTGGCAATTGAATCCTGAAGAAGTTCCCGTGTATAAATTTTCCCACCCGTCACCCTTCCACCGCAAGACCTCAAACGTGCAGGGTAAGAGCGCAATGAGCTGATCCTTAAAATAGAATAAGGTAATTGGATCAGAACTAGAAATGTAGGGCGAAGCCACTACCAATTCTACCATGGCTCGGGTGATCCCCTTAGGCAAACTCTCCCAAGCAAAATCTGCATAGGACTCCGTGGGGCTTATTTTCAACCAATCAAACCTGTCAACTGAATCCTGCTCCGATTGGGCTAGAAGAGTAAGGCAAGAGAAAAATAAGCCAACAAAAAATAGCGCTGCTTTCATGATAAACTAGTTTTCCTTCCTTTGGGAAAAGCCCGCAGATTTGGAATAAAACACGATTTAAATATAGTAAAAACTAGAAAAAATACAATTCAAAACTGGATAGAAAAGTGCAATAACTAAAAATCCCCGCTGCAGTAAAAACCACAGCGGGGATTTTCGATAACTTTAAAAAGCGTTACCCAAATGGCTGCCCTTACTTCAAGCCTCCAATCATGTCTTCGGGCTTGACCCACTCGTCAAACTGCTCCGAAGTAAGCAAGCCCAAACTAAGTGCTGCCTCACGCAAGCTCGTTCCTTCCTTGTGCGCTTTTTTGGCGATAGCCGCTGCATTTTCGTAGCCAATGTAAGGATTCAAGGCAGTCACCAGCATCAAGGAGTTTTCCAAATGCCGCTGAATCATCGGCGTATTTGGTTCAATACCCATCGCACAGTTCAAATCAAAAGAAACGCAAGCATCCCCAATCAGGCGAGCCGACTGTAGGAAGTTGGCCGCAATCAGTGGCTTAAATACGTTCAGTTCAAAATGACCATTTGCTCCTCCAATGCTGATCGCTACATCATTTCCCATCACCTGAGCGGCCACCATAGTCATCGCCTCTACCTGAGTCGGATTGACCTTGCCCGGCATGATGGAGGATCCTGGCTCATTTTCAGGAATCAAGATTTCGCCAATCCCCGAACGCGGGCCGGAAGAAAGCATGCGAATGTCGTTGGCGATTTTCATCAAGGATACTGCTAGTTGCTTCAAAGCTCCGTGAGTTTCCACCATCGCATCGTGGGCGGCTAGCGCCTCAAACTTGTTTGGTGCCGTCACGAAAGGGAGACCTGTCAGGTCAGCTATCTTCTTCGCCACCAACTCGGAGTAGCCCTGTGGGGTATTCAATCCGGTACCCACTGCCGTACCGCCCAAGGCAAGTTCCGACAGGTGCGAAAGGGTATTGTTCAATGCACGCAAGCCATGATCCAACTGGGCTACATAGCCGCTAAACTCCTGTCCAAGAGTCAGTGGGGTAGCATCCATAAAGTGGGTGCGGCCAATTTTTACCACCTGCTTGAAGGCTTCTGCCTTTGCTGCTAGCGTGTTGCGAAGCTGCTTTACTCCAGGAATGGTCGTTTCAGCGACCATCTTGAAAGCTGCAATGTGCATCGCCGTTGGGTAGGTATCGTTGGAGGACTGGGACTTGTTCACATCGTCGTTGGGGTGGATTTTCTTTTTCACATCATCCAAGGCTCCTCCCAACAGTACATGTGCGCGGTAGGCAATCACCTCATTCGCATTCATATTGGACTGGGTACCCGAACCGGTCTGCCAGATAACCAAGGGGAACTGGCTGTCGTGCTGTCCAGTCAGTACCTCATCACAAACCTGTGCAATAATCTCCGATTTGGAGGCTTCTAGAACACCAAGCTCCGTATTGGTCAACGCTGCCGCCTTCTTCAAGATGGCAAAGGCATGGATGATTTCTACAGGCATGCGGTTTTGTACGCCGCCAATCTTAAAATTATTGATGGAACGCTGCGTCTGCGCTCCCCAGTAAGCTGAAGCAGGAACCTCCACAGGCCCCATGGTGTCTTTTTCAATTCGTATGGACATGGTAGTCGAAATAAAAGGTGAAGAATGGAGCACAAAGGTACATCCAAAGTCCGTTTTTGCCTACAGCTAGCGAGAGGATTCGACCTTGCTTCCTGGAAAAGTGATTACTTCTTGGAAAAGTTTTTTGCTGGGTACCAGCTGCCGATAGAAGAAGAAGACCGCCAAGGCATAATTGACTCCTACTAGGAGCAGGCAACCTCCCCCTTGCAGGAATTGATTCGTTACCAAAAAGAAAAAAAGGGAAAAGGCCAGTAGGACCACCGTCCAAAACCAAAGGAAAAAGCGGGTGGTCGAAAAGAGTTGGTAGCGAACAAAAATAATGCTTCCTCGAGGCGTGTCCTCAACCTTTCCTAGAAGCAGAGGAAGAAAGTTGTCCCCTTTTTCAATGACTCGCGAAAGGCGAAATCCATCTTCTTCCACTCGACCATTGAAAAGGGGCCGAATCTCCGGCAGCCCTTCGGTCCGAGTTCCTCGAGTGACCGCAGCTAGGCGATCCAAGACCTCCTCTTTGGACAAGGCACTGACGAGGGTTTCCCGACCAAAAGGCAGCCAATTCATCCCTTAGCGAACTGCAATGCAGGAAATCTCCACCTGCACATTTTTTGGGAGTTTGCTTACTTCAACAGTCTCCCGTGCTGGGGGATCTGACTTAAAATATTGCCCATAGGCCTCGTTGATGGCGCCAAATTGACCCATGTCCCGAATAAAAATGGTGCATTTAACCACCTGGGCAAAGCCAAAGCCTGCTGCTCGGAGGACCGCTTCCATGTTTTTCATGACCGCATGCGTCTCCTCTGTGATGTTTTCATTGACCAGCTCTCCCGTCTCGGGGTCTAGTGCGATTTGCCCCGACACATAGAGGGTACCGCCTGCAAGTACCGCTTGCGAATATGGCCCAATTGGGGCAGGAGCTTCTGGGGTGAAGATTACGTGTTTAGTCATAGTATTTTTGTTTGAGAAGCAAGATACAAGAGCCAAGATGCAAGAAACAAGAGCCGAGAAGCAAGAAACGAGACTTTATTCGTGGTGATATGACATCCCTATATTCCACTAATCCCCAATTCAACATTCTGCACTGGGCGTTCGGCATTTGAAATTAGTTTAAATCCGTATTTCGTATTTCGTACCTCGTATTTCTCTTGCTTCTTGTCTCTAAGCTCTTGCCTCTCTTTTCGCTTCTTCCCAATACACATCCATCTCCGCCAAGGTCATGTCGCTCAGATTTTTGCCAGCTGCTTTGGCTGCCTGTTCCAGGTACTGAAACCGGGAGATGAATTTGATATTGGTTCGCTCCAAGGCCTCCTCCGGGTTGATGTCGATAAATCGGGCATAGTTGATCAGCGAAAACAGCAGGTCTCCAAATTCCCCAGCAGCCTTCTCTCGGTCGATTTCCTTCCCCTCCGCCGCATTGAATTCGGCATGAAACTCACCCATTTCTTCCTCCACCTTCTCCCAGACCTGCTCGGGCTCCTCCCAGTCAAAGCCTACGCCACGCGCCTTTTCCTGGATCCGCATGGCTTTGATGAGGGCAGGCAAACTTTTCGGAACTCCTCCCAATACAGAGGTATTGCCCTTTTCGGTGAGCTTGATTTTCTCCCAATTTTGCTTGACCGCTTCTTCATCCTCGGCCACCGCATCCCCATAGATGTGCGGATGGCGGCGAATCAATTTCTCACAGAGGGAATCAATCACCGAGCGGATGTCGTAGTGGCCTTGTTCCGAACCGATTTTTGCATAAAAAACAAGATGGAGGAGGAGGTCCCCCACTTCTTTCTTGACTTCCTCGGGATTGCCTTCCATAATGGCATCCGAAAGCTCAAACGTCTCCTCAATGGTCAGGTGGCGAAGGCTTTCCGTGGTCTGCTTTTTGTCCCAAGGACATTGCGCACGCAGCTCATCCATGATGGTCAATAGGCGATCAAAAGCAGCCAATTGCTCGGCTCGAGAACTCAGGTTAAACATGATGTAGAAACTATCCTTTCAGTGTAAACGTTTTCAAAGTAAAGCATTAAATTTGCGCAAATTAATCGGGTATGACAACTTTCTTGATCACACTAGGCTTTCTAGCACTTTTCTTTGTTCTGATGTCCGTAAGGCTGATTTTTCTAAAAAATGGCGAATTCAAAGGAACCTGTGCATCGCAAAGTCCCTTCCTCAACAAGGAGGGAATCACTTGCAACTTGTGCGGGAAGACTGTGGATGCCACAAGCAACTGCGCCAACCCAGACAATGAGGTGGACAAAGTGATGGCCAAATTCAAGTAAGTTTTTCTAGCGTAGCCAACTATTTTTAACAAACAAAACCAAAATTCGTGTCTTTAATCAAATCTATCTCTGGAATTCGAGGAACCATTGGCGGCAAGCCAGGCGAAGGCCTCACCCCCATTGATGTTGTCAAATTTACTGCTGCCTATGGCGCTTGGGTGCTGGAAACAACCGGCAATGCCAAAGTTGTCATCGGAAGAGATGCCCGCCTGTCTGGCGACATGGTCTCTAGATTGGTAGCAGCCACCCTGCAAGGCCTAGGCATCGACGTGATCGACCTTGGACTTAGCACTACCCCTACGGTAGAGTTTGCTGTGCCTCGCGAAACTGCAGGTGGAGGCATTATCCTAACTGCCAGCCACAACCCCGCCCAGTGGAATGCACTGAAACTACTCAATGCAGTAGGCGAATTTATCTCAGACGAAGAAGGAAAGTCCATCCTGGCCAAAGCCGAAACCGAAGATTTTACTTTTGCCGAAGTACGTAAGCTTGGCAAATACAGTGTCATTGACGACTACATGGATCGACACATCCAGCACGTGCTGGACCTTGAACTCGTGGATGTTGAAGCCATCAAGGCGCGTAATTTTAAAATTGTGGTGGATGCGGTCAACTCCACTGGAGGCATTGTCGTTCCAAAACTTTTGCGCGCCCTTGGTGTCAGCGAAGTAGAGGAAATGTTCTGTACCCCAGACGGCAACTTCCCTCACAATCCAGAGCCACTCCCAGAAAATCTCCGGGATATCGCCAAGAAATTGGAAAAAGGAAATTTCGACCTAGGCATCGTTGTGGATCCAGATGTGGATCGATTGGCACTAGTCAACGAGGACGGATCCATGTTTGGCGAGGAATACACCCTAGTAGCTGTTGCTGATTACGTGCTTTCTCAGACTCCAGGCAACACGGTTTCCAACCTGTCTTCTACCCGTGCCCTTCGTGATGTCACCGAAAAGCGAGGAGGTACTTACAGTGCTTCAGCCGTAGGAGAAGTCAACGTAGTCAACCAGATGAAGGCCACAGAGGCAGTTATCGGAGGAGAAGGCAATGGTGGCATCATCTACCCCACTTCCCATTACGGCAGAGATGCTTTGGTAGGAATTGGCTTGTTTTTGACTCACTTGGCCAAGTATGGCAAGTCCATCTCCAAGCTACGTGCGAGCTATCCCAACTACTCGATTTCCAAAAATAAAATTGAGCTTACACCCAATTTGGATGTAGACAATATCCTGTTGAAAATCAAGGAGCGATACAAAAGCCACCCAATCATCGACATTGACGGGGTGAAAATTGAATTTGAAAAAGAATGGGTGCACCTTCGGAAGTCCAACACGGAGCCCATCATCCGCATTTACTCCGAATCTGACTCGGAAGCAAAAGCGGAGCACCTTGCCAAAAAGATCATGCAGGACATCAAGGAAGTCGTGAATGAAACCTTGAGCTAAGTTTTTGCCTCGCCTAACTGCATTCCATGAAGCACGTATACCTCGACAATGCCGCCACCACCCCCATGGACGATCGCGTGATCGAAGCCATGTTGCCTTTTATGCGTGGTCACTTTGGCAATCCTTCCTCGGTGCACAGCCATGGAAGAGAGGTACGTACGGCAATTGAAAAGGCACGTAAAAAAGTAGCCGAACTGCTTCAGGCTAGCCCTTCGGAAATTTTCTTTACTTCAGGAGGTACCGAGGCAGACAATACCGCACTAGTTTGTGGCATCGAATCACACGGCATCAGTCATGCCATCACCTCTCCCTTGGAGCACCATGCGGTATTGCATACCCTGGAGATGCTAGCGAAAAAAGGGCAGGTACAACTTAGCCTACTCGAGGTCAATGAAAAGGGAGAAATTGACCTAGCCCAGCTGGAGGAACTCCTCAAAAAGAATCCAAAAAGCTTGGTGTCCCTGATGCAGGGCAACAATGAAATCGGCAACCTAAACGACCTGGAGCGGATTGGCCAAATGACCCAAGCACATGGGGCATTTTTTCATTCGGACACCGTACAGACGATGGGGCATTACACCCATGATTTGTCCACCCTTCCTGTGGATGCACTCGTTGCAGGCGCACATAAATTTCATGGACCTAAAGGTGTGGGATTTCTCTATGTACGCAAAGACAAGAAAATCCATCCCTTTATCCATGGTGGAGCTCAGGAGCGCAACATGCGTGGAGGAACAGAAAATGTCATCGGCATCATCGGACTCGCCAAAGCCCTGGAAATCTCCCTCGAGGAGCTTGCAGCGCACCGCAGCCACATCGAAAAGCTAAAGGGATACTTCATCGAAAAATTAGGCCAAGAAATTCCGGGGATCGCCTTCAACGGCTGTTCAGCAGACTTGCAAAAGAGTTTGTACACGGTATTGAGCGTCAGCCTTCCCCCTTCGGAATCCAATCGGGGCATGCTCTTATTTCACTTGGATTTGGAAGGCATCTCGGCATCGGGAGGCTCCGCCTGTAGCTCCGGTGCATCAGTTGGTTCACATGTGATGCAGGCCTTGCAGCATCCTGCAGACCGGGATGTAGTCCGGTTTTCCTTCAGTCGATTTACCACAATGGAGGAGATTGATTACACCCTCGAGAAGCTGAAAGCGCTTTACATCCAGTAGTCGATAATCAATTCCCGTTTATTTATTGTTGAATTTCTTGCCCCAGAGGGGCCTCCCTCCCTTCGGCAACTCTTTAAAAATTTTTTAGTCTCGCAAAGGCGCCAGGCCGCAAAGAAATCCGACTTTTTCCATTTTAAGTGAAAGGTAGACAAGCCTCAACAAATCCTTTGCGCCTTATGCGGCTTTGCGAGAATAACCCTTAATCCGCCGCGGCGGACAGGTCATTTAGAATTATTGTCTATTTACCGCCTGCCTTCGGCAACTCTTTAAAAATTTTTTAGTCTCGCTAAGGCGCCAAGCCGCAAAGAAATCCGACTTTTTCCATTTTAATCGATGTAAAAAATTAGTTGAGGTATATTCCTGCCCAATTTATTGGTCAATACTTTTACTACTCCCAATCCCTTTTATTTTGCCGGTTTGTAGCCTATTGCATAGGGTGTCCAGATTTCGAAAATCGGTTGCCCTGTAGAGCTCAAGCCACTGTGGTGCCATTCTCCATCGATCACTTGGTAATCAAACCCAAGGCTTGCACCCACGCGGGAGTTATCTCTAGAGAAAAAAGCAATCGTCTCCACGTATTTACCTCCTTTGGCAGTGTAGGTCCCTCCACCCGTACCCGAAAATTCGCGGGTTTCGGAGTTGAAGGCCACCCACTGAAATCTTCCTCCACTGAGGATTTTGATTGTTCGTCTCGCGCCTGGGGTGGAGCGCTGAATTTGATCCTCTCGCTTCCTGCCGGTGATCACCCAGTTACCCGTCAGGTCATCGCTGGCATCCGACACCTTTTCCCAGACCTCAACTAGAGGCCCTTTGGGAGTAGTGCCCGACAGGGTCAATCGCTTGCCCTCCAAACGTGCGTCAAAGGAGGTGACCATCCCAATGATTTCGGGGTTGAGGGTGAAAAATTCAAGGGTCTCCTGGAGCTTACCAGCACTCACCGCATAAGGTCCACCTCCAGCTCCCACAAAGGAGTTGTCCGCCAGGTTCTTCACCCCAAAGGCGAAGTAATTGTCCTGGTAGATTTTGATAAACTCTTGCCCGGATACCGGAACCTGGTTTTGGCTGATGAGTTTCCAGGCTCCTTCTACCTGTTGGGCGGAGAGGGAAAGTGCAAAAAACAAAAGTGGTATAAGAAGGAATTTTTTCATGGCGGGTTAGGGAATTGGCGATAGAAGGTGGAAATTGAAAAAGATTCCACGAAAAACCAAGCGCTCTTTTTTTAACAAAGACCCAATCCCCTTGAGCCCATGCATACCTTCCAATTTGGCAGCAGCAAAGAAGAAGTCCTCCAGGCCATCCCCGAACGCAAAATCAAAAAATTGGCGGCGGGAGAAAAGCGATTGGCGATACTACGGATTGGCGACGTCCTCCATATTTTCGATGTCCAATGCCCTCACCGAGGTGCCGATCTAGGACAAGCCAATATCAATGGTGCCGGTGAGATCATCTGCCCCCTTCACCAGTATCGCTTTGATCTGAAAACAGGAGATGTCCGATCCGGGTACTGTTCCGCACTACCCACCTACCGCAACGAGCTTACCGACTCGGGACTGACTATTTACCTTCCCTAGTGTAGGGGGGCACCATTGGGAACAGGCTGATCGGAAGTAGCAATCCAGATGCCTCCTTCGGTACTGCTAAAGCCCGTAATGAGTACCTCCGACATGAAGTCAGCTACCTGACGGGGAGCAAGGTTGCACACACAGAGGACCTGCTTTCCTAGTAAATCTTCAGGGCTATAGTGGACCTTCAGCTGGGCAGAGGATTTTTTGATTCCTAACTCCGGACCCAAGTCTACCCACACCTGATAGGCGGGCTTACGTGCTTTTTCAAAAAGCTCCACCCGCAGTACAGTTCCTACGCGAAAGTCAATTTTTTTGAAATCTTCTAGGTCAATCGTTTGCATTGACAATATATTTTCTATTTTTAAGGACGTTTTTCGAAAGCTAACCCGTATTTCGCTAATTTATGTGGAACTGTTCAAGAAATTTTGCTGGTAAAGTTGCCCTGCTATGCATGGCTGCTTTCGGCTACTTGCTCCTCCCATCGGAAGCAATGGCCCAAGAGGAAAACACGAAGAAACCCTTCGAAAAACCTATTGTAGAAGATATCAGCACAGTTTCTGAGTCCGGAGCTGCTGCTACAATTTTCTCTCAAAAGCCAGCAGTAGCCAAGCAAAGTGTACCGCTTCCTCTGCCTAAAAAAGAGGTGCATACGACTACTCATATCCAAGAAAGAGAATCCAAAAAGAACGAGTCTCCCTCCACGCTATCCTTCAATATTTTTTTGTACATCGTGGATAAGTTTAAACAGGATCAGGATTAAAAAAATCGTCCACAGACAACAGTCCACGGTCTACAGGCTGTCCACGTTTCTCAGCCCATTGAATCGAACTTCATCCCTTATTTCCGTTGCTTACTGGTGAAAAACCAGCTATTCATTCGAAATTAAATCAGCGTATTTTGACCCTTCCTTTGCGCCTTGGCGGCCTGACTGCGGTAGGCAGGCTTTGCGCGACTTACTTTTTTTAAAAGGTCCGCCGCGGCTGTGCGTGAAAAATTCTCCTGAAGATTTAGTTGAACTCCTTAATTCATAAAAGAATAGGATATTACAAGAAGAAGCGAATTCCTAATTCCCCTATTTTCTGTAACTTTAGTAAGAGCTATGAATATTTCTCCTGTCGTACAAAAAGCCTCCATGAAGTCATTTGACGAAAAGTTGAATGACCTAAACTATTGGCTTACTCAGCCTGTGGTAAAAAGACTTGAAGCAGTCACTTTTTTAATTTCTCAATCGGTTGATTTATCTGTTACCCGAATCGATAAGACGCACGTAGTAAGAAGAAAGCTAAAACCATGACCCTCCTCAAAAGTAGTGAATCAAGAAAATAAGGTTTGGAGTTTAAAAAAGTCAGCTGTGGACCGTGGTCTGTTAGCCGTGGACCTGTTTTTTATCCCTTACTGATAAATTCTTCCAAATCTGCTAAGCTGATTTTTCCTTCGTAGTAGGCTCTTCCAAATACAGAAGCCTGAACGCCCAAGTCTCGCAGTCGTTTGAAATCATCAATGCCACGAACCCCGCCTGAAGCCGCGAGATATAAATTCGGAAAGCGATCCAACACTTCCTTAAACAAATCAAAATTTGGTCCTTCCATCACTCCATCTCGGGTCACATCCGAGCATTTGACATGCTTGAGCCCGCGCTCGTAAAAAAATTCAATATGATCAAATAGGTCAATTTCTGTTTTGGTCAACCAGCCTTTAATCTTGATTTTATAGTCGTTCGGGTTGGTATCTGCAGCCAAGTAGATTTTTTCTCGCCCATAAGACAAGATAAACTGCGCAAAACGCTCCGGATGTTTGGCTGCGGCAGAAGCGATGGTCACGGTTTTGGCTCCAAACTCAAAGCACTTAATCACATCTCCATCTGTAGTAATGCCCCCAGTAAAATCCACCTCCAAGTCGGTGTAACCTGAAATGGCTTCCAAAATGTTGTAGTTTTTTGGTTCCCCTCTACGGGCTCCATCTAGGTCTACCAAATGAACCCGCTTGACACCTATCCCCTCAAAGGCCTGTGCAATCTCGAGCGGGTTGTGCGAGATAACTTCCTCGGTGGCAAAATCGCCCCGCTTAAGCCGCACACACTTGCCGTTGATCAACCAAATGGAAGGAATAATTTCAAACATGGTAGTAGAAAAATGAAAATAAAGATGGAAAACTGAACTCGCTGATTTAAATATACAATCCTCCGTGTTTTTTGAAAGCAGAAAGCCTGAAAAAATTGTATTTATTTTTACAAACCCCCTTAAAAAATGACGCCCTTTTAAAGATTAGGCTCAATTTTCATCAATACACTAATTTTCCAAGACGACCCTGACCGCCCGAAGCCCAAAGAACCTTGCCTCCTGGCGCCACCTTGACCGCATGGTATCCTGTCTGAGAAAAAGGCTTCCAACTGTGAGCACCGTCGCTAGAATAATCCGAACCGCCAGGTCCTACGGCCACCACCCAGCCCTGTTCGGGAAGGTAAGCCACTCCAGATCGGTACCCAGCTGGACCCTCACTCGTAGAAATCGTCACCTCGCCCAACACCAATAAGGCATTAGCAAATCGAAAATCGGGCTGCAAGTAATCTCCTCCCACCAGCACCAAACCTCCTTCTCCTGGAAGCGCAGTCATTGCAAAAACACCCTGGGAGGGCTGTCCTTGAAGCATGTCTGTCAACTCACGTACTCCCCAAGATTGGGAAGCAAAGGTGTAACGATGCAATCGAGACACAGTGCCTCCTGTGGCAAACAACAGACCCGAGGCATCTGCTACCATAGAGGAAGCACTTGCCGCAAAGGCAGCCTCTCCTGGCACAGCATCTGGTAGTTTGGCTAAGGAATGCCAACTTTTTCCTCCATCGAGCGTTTCCAAAATCATCCACTTCCCTCCAATAGGATCTCCCAAAACATAGCCTTTTTGGGCATCTACAAACTGGATTGCATCAAAAAATGCTTCACCGCCTTCCTGATGCACTTTTTGCCAACTCGCTCCCCCGTCCTCGGTTCGGTAGATCACCGCAGGCTGACCTGCCGATGCCACTACTGCAGTCTCGGAATCAAACGCATGAATGGATCGGAAATCTACCGAATCCAAACCAGCAACTGTTCCAGTCTGCCAGCTCACTCCTCCATCTTCGGTCTTTAGCCAAGTGCCCCCAGAACCGCTGGCCCAGCAGACCTGATCTGAAACAGGCGCCAAACCTCTCAAAGAGGCTTTTCCAGGAGATTGAAATTGCTTCCATGCTGGGCCTTGGGAAAAACTTACCGTGGCACAAAGGAAGGCCCCAAGTAGGAAGAGGAGGTGTTTCATTTCACATCTACTTTTCGATAGGCATCAATCAAGGCCAACTCCCCCTCCTTGCCTGGATAGGCATTGCCGTGCTCCATGCCCAAAATACCTGTAAATCCTTTTTTGTGGATGAACTGGAATACATTGGCATAGTTGACCTCTCCAGTGCCCGGCTCTTTTCTGCCAGGATTGTCTCCAATTTGGATGTAGGCAATTTCAGACCAGGTTTTTTCCATGGTAGCAATCAAGTTGCCCTCATTGCGCTGCATGTGGTAGGCATCGTACAGCAACTTACAGGCCGGGCTCCCTACCCCCCTACAAATCATGTAGGTTTGGTCGGCATGGCGCAAGAACAAATCTGGATTGTCACTCAAAGGCTCCAAAACCATCGCCATTCCATGGGGCTCAAAAATCTCAGCTCCCCGCTTCAAGGCATCAATCACATTTCCCGTCTGCACCCCGATGGGTAAGTTGCGCTCAAAATAGCCGGGCACCACGGTCATCCACTTCGCATTGACCCGCTTGGCAGCCTCCACAGAGGCCTTGCAGGTGGCAACGAAATTATCCAAAAACTCCTGCTTTCCAGTCGTTAGGGACACCTTCCAGTTGTCTCCTCCATCCACTACAAATACACCCATCCGCATCCCAAGTTGATCGAGGGTCTTGCCGATCAGCTCCTGCTCCGCAAGGGGTCTTTTGAGTAGGCCATTGTCCTCCAAGGAACGGAATCCCTGGTCTGCCATAAATCGTAATTCATCCACAATTCCGCCTGGAGCATGCTGCTTGAACATGCCAAAGTGAGGGGCAAAATCTAGTTTAAACGGTGCAGCAGCCACTTTGCCCTTGGCAAAGGCAGGAAGGCTTAGAGTACTCGCAGCACTTACCGCAGCGGCACCTAGGCCCAATCTTTTGATAAATCCTCTTCTTTCCATGGCTTAGATTACTTTAGTTTTACCAGGTATTGCATGTGGGTAGTAGCCGTCTGCGTTAGGAAGCAATTTCGGTTGTGCATCCCAAGCGAGTGTATCGGGGAAAAGATCCACCTGCCCATTGAGAGATTCCTCCCAGGTCATCACCTTGCCTGAATAGGTGGCATAGCGGCCCATGATGGCTGTCATCGTGGACTTGG
>JBILBQ010000009.1:0-45304 GCA_044353615.1 Algoriphagus sp.
GCGCATCGCGCACAACATGGCGATTGATCATTTTAGAAAGGCAAAAAGATACCCCACCATCCTTTTGGAAGATGGGAGCAATCTGCTCAATTCACTATCCTTTGCGGAAGATTCCTCCGAGGAGCAGCGCATCAAAGACGAAACCCACGCTTGGGTGCGCAACTTGATCGATGAGCTTCCAGAGGCTCAGAAGGAAGTAGTCATCATGCGGCATTACTTAGACATGAGTTTCCAAGAAATCGCCGAGCAAACCGGCGTCAGTATCAATACAGCCTTGGGTAGAATGCGCTATGCGCTCAACCATATTCGAAAAAAAATGAAACAAGTAAACAGTGCCTATGATAAAATCATTTACCCCAAATGACCTGATTAGATATATCTATCAGGAAATGTCGGAGGTAGAACAAGAACTCTTAATGCAAGCCTTGCACAGCGACGACGCTTTGATGCAAGAATACATTGAACTGCTGAGCACGGTGGAGTTTTTGGAGCAAGTAAAATTGCAACCTTCCGAAAAAATAGTGAAAGCCATCAAAAAAATGGCCCAGTCTACGGGACTTCCACAAGTCTGACCTAAGGTAACCCTGCTTCGGCGGGGTTTTCTTTTTCCTTAGGCTCAACCCTCTCTTTCTTTAGAATTAAATTAGTTGGTAATCCAGCGTTGAAGTATAGAAGTACCTGCTGTTACCGTGACCGGCTGTAGACCGTGGCTTATCTTCTGTGATCAAGTCTTAGCCAATTCATCCATCCCCAAAAGAAAAAAGGGTTGAAGTTCTATTGCCTGAGCTGTGGTCCGTGGACCGTTAGCCGTTAACCACTCAAAACCACTTCATCATTGTAGCGATCAACTTCTTCACCCGAATCCCATACGGAGGGCGTAGCAAACTGACGTTGTTAAATCCGATCCGCTGCTTCAGCACCCCTTTTTCATTGCTAAAGGCCAAAAACCCAAACTTGCCGTGGGCTTTTCCAATACCGCTATTGTTGACTCCTCCAAAAGGGAGCTCGCTGTGTAAAAAATGGAGCACACAATCGTTGATCACCAAGTTGCCAGAGCTGGTCTCTGTTAAGACCCGTTTGGCACGAGAGTCGTCTTTTCCAAAAAAGTACAAGGCTAGGGGCTTGGGCTGTGAATGGATCAAGGCCAAAGCATCGTTGATTTGGTTGTACGTGAGGATAGGAAGGATCGGCCCAAAAATTTCCTCTTGAAAAACCAGCATGTCCTCACCAATCCCGGAAAGCAAAGTAGGAGCAATGTACCTCGTCTCCTCGTCTACCTCTCCTCCAGCTTCTACCTTAGCTCCTTTTTGAATTGCGTCATCCAGCATCTGCCGAATTCGGTCAAAGTGTTTCCGATTGATAAGTCGTGCATAGTCTGGACTTTGCATGACTCCTTTTGCTTCTGGATTGTAGTAGCGAGTCAAAGCAATTTGTGCCTCATTGATAAAAGCCTCCTTTTTTTCCTCTGGCACAAGGATGTAATCAGGAGCGATGCAGGTTTGGCCACAGTTGACAAACTTGCCCCAAATCAATTTTTCCGCAGCATCTTTTAAGTCTGCTGAAGCATCTATAATGACGGGAGATTTTCCTCCCAATTCTAGGGTAACTGAAGTTAAGTGTTGTGCCGCAGCGCGCATCACGATTTTACCTACTTGCGGGCTTCCCGTGAAGAAAATATGGTCGAAAGGTAGAGCCAAAAGCTCCGAGGCCACCTCTTTTTCTCCCTGGCAAACCGCCACTTCATGCGGAGCAAATAGTTCGCTCACGAGGTCTTGAACAAGCTGAGCGGTATGGGGGGCATATTCTGAAGGTTTCAGAATCGCAGGACATCCAGCCGCAAGTGCGGACACCAAAGGTCCAATGGCAAGGTTGAAAGGAAAATTCCAAGGGGAAATTAGCAGCACCCTTCCTTTGGGTTCAGCGACAATAAATGCCGAAGTACCGAGCATGGGAAGCGGAGTTGGTTGCGGTTGAGGTCGCATCCAAGAACTTAAATTTTTTAAGCAATGCTTGATTTCGGAGGTCACAGGAAAGATCTCATTGAGGTCTACTTCAGGTGCTGGTTTACTGAAATCCATCCAAAGTGCCTCTCGGATAGCCTCCTGGTGGGAATTGATCCAATTCAAAACCTTGAGCAAGCGTTCCTTCCTCTCCACCAGCGTGGAGGATCTCCAAGCAATAGCCGTGGGGAGTTGGCTAGCAAAAAGTTCAGCGGGTGAAGGGCGAAAGTCAGAAAGCTGCGTCATAGCAAGTGGATTAGCAAAAGATTAGTAGGTCAAGTTAGACAGTTTTGTAGAAAAGTTAACGATCGCCTAGGCACATAATCCATTCGGATTAGATCGTTTTGGAACTATCCTGAATTAGGAGATTGAGTTGGGTTAGCTCCTTTTCACTCAGGTCTCTCCATTTTCCAACGGCGAGATCCAATTGAATGTGCATGATACGGATCCGCTTGAGCTGGGTGACTTGGTACCCAAGGTAGCTACACATCCGGCGAATCTGTCGATTCAACCCTTGTTTGAGGATAATCCGAAACTTAAACTTGTTGATGATTTCGACGGTGCAGGGAGCGGTTACGGTATCCAAAATGGGAATGCCAGCACTCATTCGCTGAGCAAAACTGGGATGCAGCGGCTTGTCCACGGTCACCACATATTCCTTTTCGTGGTTGTTTTTTGACCGCAGGATTTTATTGACCAAATCCCCTTCACTGGTCAGCAGGATCAGCCCCTCACTGTCTTTATCCAGCCTTCCAATTGGGAAAATGCGTTCGGGATGGCCAATAAAATCGATGATGTTGTCTTTTTCGCCTAGCGTATCTGTGGTAGAAACAATTCCCACAGGCTTGTTGAAAGCAATGTAAACGTGTTGTTGCTTGGGCTTCCCGACCAGTTGGCCATCTACGCGGACCTCATCCTGGGGAAAGACTTGGGTGCCCAATTCGGTAATCTTCCCATTTATGGTGATTCGTTTCTGTTCCAATAGCCCATCCGCAGCTCTACGAGAGCAAAAGCCTACCTCGCTGAGGTATTTATTGATTCGAATGGAGGGTTCTTGACTCATAAAACTAAGCAGTACGCAATTGAACTAGCAAGTTAAGGTTAAAAAAGGCTCACTTACGAGTCTTGTTTGCACTTGCCAACAAGCGGTCATCCACTGATGGGTCTATCCCTGCCAGTAGCTTCATTACCTCGACCTTTTTTTGGTTAAAAGCGGTCAGGTTGGCTTGAGCAATGGGCTCTGTTGGCGGTATGGTTTCCTTCAACCAATCTTCTTGCTTTCCATTTTTCCAAAAACGGAAGCAGAGGTGAGGTCCTGTTGCTAGGCCGGTGCTCCCGACATAGCCAATGACTTGCCCTTGCTTCACGCGGTCTCCTCGTCTAAGATTTCTGCTAATTTTAGAGAGGTGTAGGTACTGCGTGGTATAAGTTTCGTTGTGCTTGATCTTTACATAGTTCCCGTTGGCCGAGGAATAGCTGGCCTCTTGCACGGTTCCATCTCCTACTGTTCGTATTTCGGTTCCTGTAGGTGCGGCATAGTCGGTGCCCAAATGTGCCTTGTATCGTTTTTGTACGGGATGAAAGCGGTTTAAATTGTAGCGAGAGCTGATTCGGCTATATTTTAAGGGATCTCGAAGAAAGGCCTTTTTGAAACTTTGACCGCCCTGGTTAAAAAAGGTAAGTTGACCATTTTGCTCAAAAGGAATGGCATGCATCTCCTCTCCTTTGTGGTTAAAATAAGCGAAATGAATTTCAGAGATGGAGACGACTTGGTCTTCAATCACCTTTTCTTCAAAAACTACTTTGTATACATCCCCTTTTTGCAAGGATTGAAAATCCACCGACCATCCGTAAAGATCTGCAAACTCATCAATCAGTTCGGGAGAGATGCCCTTGTCCACCATGGCATTGTACAAGGAGCTGGAAATAATGCCTCCCACTTCCCGCTTACGCGTTAGTGCAGGCTTTTCTGCCCGATAGAGGGTAGCAGAGTCCAAGTTGAAGACAACAAACTCAGCGGGATTAGGCTCGTAAATAAAAAATTGTGCCTTAGAGGAGTTGGGTGGAGTGATTACCGTAAATTTTTTGTCAGCGGCGATCCTGCGTACATCAAACACTTCCGTAGATTTTTTTGCCAGCTCATCAATGATTTGGTAAGGAACATTGAAGGGCGTGAGCAGGGTAGCAAGGGTTTGATTCTTGGCAACCGTGCCTTCCACAATCTTTAGCCCGCTCACATTGATACCATAGAG
This sequence comes from Algoriphagus sp., assembly GCA_044353615.1. Taxonomy (GTDB): domain Bacteria; phylum Bacteroidota; class Bacteroidia; order Cytophagales; family Cyclobacteriaceae; genus Algoriphagus. The sequence goes on from JBILBQ010000009.1 coordinate 4,253, forward strand.
AAATTTATCCGGGTTGGAGACTAGGCTATCGGTGGGGGATTGTTCCTGAGAAGAAAATAAACCTGGAAAGAGCCCCAAATCCTTCTGGTACACCAGGATGAGGACAATCGAAAAGAGTAGGGCAATGGAACCGATCCAATTTTTTTTCATTCGAAGGAATCGAGGGCAGCAGCTGACCTCTATTTTTTTGGACTTCCAATCAAGCCAAAAGATGTCTTTTTTCCTAGAAACAAGAGACAAATTAGACACTAAAGGCGCTTTTTTAACCTTAATTGACATTTTTGGGAAATTGAAATCCAATGGATTGATGGATGCGGAGACCAGCGGTTTTGGGCGTTTAGGTTAAAAAAGAAAAGAAAAATAGACTTCAACAGGTGAATCTTGGGATATAGCTATCGTTCTCTGTCGCATTTATTTATCTTTGAACTCCCAAAAATTAGGAATAAGTCATGTTAAGAACGCATACCTGTGGCGAACTACGCCTTCATCATGTCAATCAACAAATCACTTTGGCCGGCTGGGTACAGCGGGTAAGAAATAAAGGAGGCTTGATTTGGGTAGACTTGAGGGACCGCTATGGGCTCACCCAGTTGATTTTTGAAGAAGGTTCTACTGACAAAAGCCTGTTGGAAAAAGCAGCTCAACTCGGAAGAGAATTTGTGGTGCAAGCCAAAGGCAAAGTGGTGGAGCGAACTGCGAAGAATGATAAAATGCCGACTGGAGATATTGAAATCAAGGTGGAGGAACTAACGCTATTGAATGCCGCCAAGGTGCCACCATTTATCATTGAAGACGATACGGACGGTGGAGATGAGTTGCGTATGCGTTACCGCTACCTAGATCTTCGTAGAAATGTGATTCGCGAAAAGCTACAGCTCCGCCATCGCATGATGCAGGAAACTAGGAGCTACATGGATAAGCAACAGTTTATTGAAGTAGAGACTCCTGTCCTAATCAAATCAACTCCAGAGGGAGCACGCGACTTTGTGGTACCTAGCCGAGTGAATCCAGGGGAATTTTATGCTTTGCCACAATCTCCACAGACCTTCAAGCAGCTCTTGATGGTCAGTGGCTTTGACCGTTATTTTCAAATTGTCAAATGCTTCCGTGACGAGGATTTGCGTGCAGACAGGCAGCCTGAGTTTACCCAGATTGACTGTGAAATGGCCTTCGTCAACCAGGAAGACATCCTCAACACCTTTGAAGGATTAATTAAACACCTCTTCTTATCTGTTAAAGGAGTTGATTTAGGCCATGTTCCACACCTGACTTATGCCGATGCCATGAAATTCTATGGCAATGACAAACCGGATTTGCGTTTTGACATGAAATTTGTGGACCTGACTGCCCTTGCCAAAGGGGCTGGCTTTGCGGTCATTGATCAAGCGGAAATTGCGCTAGGGATCTGCGCCAAAGGAGCTGGAGAATATACCCGCAAGCAGTTGGATGAGTTGACTGAATGGGTAAAGCGACCACAAATAGGTGCCAAAGGATTGATTTATGTACGCTACCAACAAGATGGTGTTCTCAAGTCCAGTGTAGATAAATTTTATTCGCAAGAACAATTGAAGTCTTGGGCAGATGCCTGTGGCGCTGCACCTGGAGATTTGATTTTGGTTCTTAGTGGAGATGAAAAATCCACTCGCAAGCAGCTCTCTGAGTTACGCTTGAAAATGGGAGAAGAGCTAGGATTGAGAGATCGAACCGTGTTTGTGCCACTTTGGGTGGTGGACTTTCCGCTACTGGAGTGGGATGAGGAATCTCAACGTTTCCATGCCATGCACCATCCCTTCACCTCTCCCAAGCGAGAAGATATTCCCTTGCTGGAGTCTGATCCGGGAGCAGTTCGAGCCAATGCCTATGATTTAGTCATCAATGGGGTAGAGGTAGGCGGTGGATCCATCCGTATCCACGATCGCGCTACCCAGCAGCTGATGTTCACGCACCTTGGGTTTACTGAGGAGGAAGCGCAAAAGCAATTTGGATTTTTGTTGGAGGCCTTTGAATTTGGTGCTCCACCACACGGAGGGATTGCCTTTGGGTTTGATCGACTATGTGCCATTTTTGGAGGTTCAGACTCCATTCGAGATTACATAGCCTTCCCTAAAAACAATTCAGGCAGAGACGTGATGATTGATTCACCGAGCACTTTGGCAGATGCACAGCTCGAAGAATTGTCTATTCGGGTTGCATTGAAAAAATAATTTTGTCAACGGCTGACCGTCAACAGACGACAGCTTATTCGTTGCAAAAGGAGGTTTAGAATCTAAATTTTATAAACCAATATCGAATGCCCAACGCCTAATTATGAAGGAAGAACTGGGGATTCGTAAAGCATACGAAGTAGACTACGTTATTTAGGAGCTGCGCAGTATAAGCAGCCAAGTCCTTGTCTTACGTGATTTAGAATCCATACTTGGTACCTGGTACTTGGTACATTGTACTGTGGTCCGTCGTCTGTGGACTGTTGTCCTTATTTAGCCCCTATGAGGTAAGAACGAATGCCCATGACAAGCAAAAGCTGGGCGGTGGCATAAGTACCCATGATCAGAATTCCAGCATCTTGAAAGTCATTGAAAAACCGTGCTATGGCTAGGATTCCATCTGAAATTAAAAAAAGGAGGGCTCCCACAAATACCTGCCAAAAAGAGGCTGCATTCGTCTTTTTAAATCGGGCTCTAGCGGTGGTAACCATGCCAACAATTACGAGGAGGTAGGCAATTACAGGGATTTTTAAGCCTCCCAAATTGGGATAGATCAAATAAAATACGAGCCCAGCGAGGAGGTAAATGGGTAGGTTGTAAAAAAAGGAACGGATAAAGTGCCAAGAGTCTAGATGGCCTTCAGGCTGCTGAGCAAGTCGAAACCCAAAAATGTAGCAAAGATGCGCCATCAAAAACGCACCTAATCCATAGATAAATAGGTGGGGCCAAAGTAGCAATACATCGCCAAGCCAAGAAAACAGCAATGCTGCCAAGATGGTTTTGGCAAGTAGTGTGGACCGAATGGGTTTGCTGATAAAAAAGAAATACAGGATCAATCCCGCTAGGATAAGGGGTTTGGAATAAAACCGCATTTCATCGTTTTGCTCCATTACGAAGCTTAGGTCTACTAAGGTGGCCAACAAAAACAGGTATAGCCAAATGATGTTCTTATCTCTCAAGGGTACAGTTTGATTTTTACGAAAGCTAAAAATAAAATGAGATTAGCCGTAACGCGAAGTAAAAATAGAGTCTTAGAAAAAAGAGTAGTTGGCCCAAACAATTGACTTTAGTTTTTGGTTTGTTTGGAAATTGCCATTTCAAAAAGACGAAAGCATAGAAAAAGGAAGATTTTTAGGCGAAAACCTAAAATTAATTTGGCTTCAATGTTAAGCTTTCGTTAAAAAATGTGAAATTTGACAAGCAAAAATTAACCTACATTCCTAGTACCCCAATAAAGGTGAGTTTACCTTTGCAGGGATTTAAAATCAAAAACCAACTTTACCAAACAAAAATTTTATGAGGCAAAATTTACTGAAGAATTTGCTAGCCGCTTTTCTACTCGTGATGAGTACGGGGCTTGCAATGTCACAGGGAGTTACGACTTCTGGTATCACCGGAACTGTAACTGAGGCCAACGGACAAGCCCTTCCGGGTGCGAACGTGGTAGCAACTCACCTTCCTTCAGGTACTCGCTATGGCGCTGTATCTAACGTAGAAGGTAAATATTCTATTCCAGGTATGCGTATTGGAGGTCCTTACAGACTTTCTGTATCCTTCATTGGATTTTCTACACAAGATGTAGACGGCTTAATTCTTTCACTTGGTACGTTCTCAAATGTAAACGTAACCTTGAAAGAAGATGGTCAGGAACTTTCTGAAGTGTTGATCACTGCAAACCAAAATGGCCTCTTCTCTAGCGAACGTACAGGAGCCAACACAGCGATCGACAACAGAGCGTTGAACAAGCTTCCAACAATCTCTAGAAGTATCAACGACTTCACTAGATTGTCTCCACAATCCAATGGCCAGTCTTTCGCAGGTCAGGATTCTCGATTAAACAACATTACTGTTGACGGTTCTTACTTCAACAACTCTTTCGGTTTGGGTTCTGGTTCTAACCCAGGTGGTAGAACAGGTGTATCTCCAATCTCTTTGGACGCGATCGAGCAAATCTCTGTAAACGTCGCTCCTTATGACGTGAGACAAGGTAACTTTACGGGTGCTGGTGTAAACACCGTAACTCGTTCAGGTACTAACGAATTTTCTGGTTCTGCTTACTATTTCACTAGAAACAACAACAATGTAGGTAAAGAAGCAGGTGAAAACCCTTTCAACCCTGGTGATTTCAGCTACAAGCAGATGGGATTCCGCGTAGGCGGTCCAATCATCAAAGACAAATTGTTCTTCTTCGCTTCTTTTGAAGATGAAGTAGAAGCAAGACCAGGTACTACTTGGACTGCAAATACAGGATCTCAGCCAATCACTGGTAACGTAACGCGCGTATTGGCTTCTGACCTTGATGGCTTGAGCTCGTACTTAAAAAGCAAGTTTGACTACGAAACAGGTCCTTACCAAGGATATGACAACGAAACTTTGGGTAAGAAATTTTTGATCAAGTTGGACTACAACATCAACGACAAGAACAAGTTGAGCTTGAGATACAACCAATTGGATTCTTCTACTGATGTGTTGATGTCTGGTTCTTCTTCTCTAGGTTTCGGTAACCGTAACTTCAGACCTGAGGCTTTGAACTTCCAAAATTCTAACTATAGCATTATGGAGAACATCCAATCTATAGTTGCAGAATTGAACACGCGTATCAATTCCAACATGTCCAATAACTTGATCATTGGATATACTTATCAGGACGAAAGCCGTGGTTATAAAGGAGAATTCTTCCCTATGGTGGACATCTTGAGCGGAGGAGCTACCTATACTTCTTTTGGATTTGAGCCTTTCACTCCAAACAACGAATTGCGTTACAAGACTTTCCAAATCCAGGAAAACTTGCAAATCTTCAAAGGAAACCACACGATTACTGCAGGTTTCAGCTACGAAAACTACCAGTCTGAAAACGTATTCTTCCCAGGCTCACAGTCTGCGTATGTATACAACTCTTTGGCTGACTTCTACAAAGATGCAGATAACTTCCTTGCGAATGGAAATAGTGTTGCTTCAGGTGTAAACTTGAGAAGATTCCAGGTTCGTTGGAACAACATTCCAGGATCTGAGAAGCCAGTCCAGCCTTTGGAAGTGAACTATGGTGGTGTCTTCATTCAGGACGAATGGCAGGCTAGAAAAAACTTGAAGCTTACTGCAGGTTTGAGAGTAGATGTGCCTTTCTTTGAGCAGACTGCACTTAGAAACACAGAAATGGAAAGTTTCTACTTTAGAAACCCAGCTGGTGCTTATGTAAACTTTAGAACGGATGCGCTTCCTGAAGCCAATCTATTGTGGTCTCCACGAGTAGGTTTCAACTGGGATGTATTCAACAACCAGAAGACGCAGATTAGAGGTGGTTCAGGTGTATTCACCGGTCGCCCAGCTTATGTTTGGATTTCCAATCAAGTGGGTAACAATGGTATCCTAACTGGTTTTGCGCAGTTTGACAACACTACTGCTCGTCCATTCAATCCAGACCCTAATAAGTACAAGCCTACCGAAGTTGCTGGTACTCCTGCATCTTCTTACGAGCTTGCCTTGACTGAGACCAACTTCAAGTTTCCTCAGGTATGGAGAACCAACATCGCAGTAGATCAGCAGTTGCCTGCAGGGGTCATCGCTACGGGTGAATTCATCTACAACCAGGACGTGAACGGAGTAGCTTACTACAACGCAAACTTGCCAGTGGCATTCAGTCAATTCAATGGACCTGACAACCGTTCAAGATGGACTTCTAACCGACTTAATGCTAAGGTTCCAAATGCAGTAACCTTGTCTAATCAGGCAGTAGGTTACTCATGGGTAGCTTCTTTCTCTTTGGAAAGACCATTTACCAATGGACTATTCTTGAAGGCTGCGTATAGCTATGGTGAATCTAAAAACACGGTGGATCCAGGATCTATTGCTGCTGGTACTTGGTTTGGTAACCCAATTACTCGTGATCCAAACAACCCAGGTTTAGGATTTTCTTCCAACTTCATGGGCCACAGAGCTTTTGTTACTGCATCTTACTCTAAGGACTTCTTCAAGTTTGGAAATACTTCCTTCTCCATCTTCTGGGAAGGTAGAACAATCGGTAACGCGAGTTACGTGGTTGGTGGTGACTTGAACAATGACGGTGGTACTTCCAACGACTTGATCTACATCCCTGCGACTAAGGCAGAAATGAACTTCCAGCAATTTACTGCTAGTGGTAAGACCTTCACTGCTGCAGAGCAAGCAAATGCATGGGAAGCGTACATCCAACAGGACAAGTACTTGAGCGCCAATAGAGGCGGATATGCACAAAGAGGTGCGGTGATCATGCCAATGGTTTACCGTGCGGACCTTTCTTTTGCACAGCAGTTGTTTACCAACATTGGAGGTAAGAAAAACACCTTGGAATTCCGTGTGGATATTTTGAACGTGGGCAACTTGCTTGATTCTGATTACGGTGTAGGCAAGACCTTCAACTCTACTCAGCCGATAGTTGTTCCTTCTGCTGCTCAAGGTGGTGTTGCTAGTGCAGACGGCAGACCTCAGTACAGAATGAGAAACTTTGGCACAAGCTTGATTACTGAAACGTACAGAGCTACTGCTGGTGTTGCTGACGTTTGGAGAATGCAGTTTGGTTTGAGATACATCTTCAACTAAGCTTCAATCTTGATTCTTTGAAAGCGCCCCGAACCTCGGGGCGCTTTTTTTTGTTATAGCTATTGGGCTCTTCCACTCCTTGATTTTTGGGTTTTAAGGGGATATCCCTCCTATTTTCCATTGATGGTAAGGATTTGCCATCCCTATGTTTTCTAAAGAACTGTACGGAAACTAGGGTATATTTGTATTTAATTGGAGAATTGTTCTCCTGCTATTCTTTGCTGTATGTTATACTTCAAGCAATTTCTGCATTCTCAAAGTAGCGAGTGGGTCGTATTCATCCACGGCGCAGGTGGAAGCTCTGCGGTATGGCATAAGCAGTTGCGTGATTTTCAGAAAGATTTTAACCTGCTGTTGATTGATCTTCGCGGTCATGGTAAATCAGCAGATATGCCAGAAGCAATCTGGAAGCAGCACTACACCTTTGAGGCAGTCACCAAAGATATTTTAGAGGTATTGGATCACCTCAAGCTTCCTCCAGCACATTTTATGGGAGTATCTTTGGGTACCATCTTGGCAAGACAACTTGCAGAAATGGCTCCGGAACGGGTCAAATCTCTAGTTTTTGCTGGAGCGGTTACTCGATTGACGGTTCAAAGTAGATTACTAGTTTTTCTTGGGAATACCTTTAAGCGCATCATTCCCTTCATGTGGTTGTATCGACTTTTTGCTTTTGTAATCATGCCTCGGAAGCAACACGCAGAGTCTCGCAACCTCTTCATTCATGAGGCCCAAAAGCTCTGTCAAAAAGAGTTTATTCGCTGGTTTAAATTGACTAGAGACATCAATCCACTACTGCGGTATTTCAAGGAAAAAGACCTAGGAATTCCCACACTCTACGTCATGGGTGATCAGGATGTGATGTTTTTGGAGCCAGTCAAGAATTTAATTCGTTACCACAAAAATTCAATTCTTCGTGTTTTGGATACCTGTGGGCATGTTGTCAACGTGGAAAAACCAGAGGAGTTCAACCAGCTCTCTATTGCTTTTATAAAAAACCAACAGTAACTGCCTATTCTACCAATGAAAAAACAAACCAAAATCTTTCTAGTTCTTGGCATCATTTTGCTACTAGCGGTAGCTTATTTTTATCCAAGACTCGGTACGCAACCGGCTGGTGAAGGTGCTGCACCTGCTGGTCAAAAAGGAGGGGGTGATGCAGAGCCTCTAGTAGTGAATGTAATTCAACTCAAAAAGGAAACGCTCAACAATCAGTTGCAAGTATCAGGCACCATTTTACCGAATGAATCGGTAGATATCAAGCCCGAGATCAACGGTTTGGTGACAAAAATAAATTTTAAAGAAGGGCAATACGTGACTAAGGGTACTCCGCTAGTGTACCTCAATGACAATGAACTTCAAGCGCAGTTCCAGCGCCTCCAATACACCCAAAAACTAGTTCAAACACAGGAGTCTAGACAGAAGCAGCTCCTAGCACGAGAGGCAATCAGCCAAGAGGAATACGATATTGTACTGAATCAATACAATACTGCCCTTTCGGACATCAAGTTGGTGCAAGCGCAATTGGAAAAGACTGTGATCCGTGCACCCTTTAACGGGCGATTGGGCCTTCGTCAAGTTTCCGAAGGAGCGGTAATCAATGCAGCTAACATTATCGTAAGCATTGTCAATATTGACCCAATCAAATTGGAGTTCTCTATTCCTGAGCGCTATTCAGGCCTGATTGCAGAAGGATCTTCGATTTACTTCAGTAGTGAATCGTCTTCCGAAGAGGTGGAAGGAAAAGTATATGCCTTTGAGCCACAGATTGACGCGGCTACCCGAACTATCAAATTAAGAGCACAAAGCCCCAACAAAAGCGGCAAATACCTACCTGGAATGTTTGTGAAGATTCGTTTTGTGCTGGATGTAAAAGAAGATGCCTTATTGGTTCCAGCTGAATCTGTAATTCCTGAATTGTCTGGCTACAAGGTGTTTGTAGTAGGGACAGATGGAAAGGCAGAACAGCGGATGATTGAAATCGGTACGCGAACAGATACGCAAGTTCAAGTAATCTCTGGATTGAAGGAGGGGGACTTGGTGCTTACTACCGGTGTGATGCAAGTCAGACAGGGCATGCCTGTCAAGCCTACAACCATTAACTAAGCGATCTCATGGCTAGTCTTTCAAGTATAAGTATCAAACGGCCTGTATTGGCCATTGTGATGTCACTAGTGATTCTAATCTTCGGTGGGATAGGCATATCGCTATTGGGGGTACGGGAATATCCTTCTGTGGATCCTCCGGTAATCAACGTGAGTACTTCCTATGTGGGAGCCAATTCAGACGTCATCTTGGCGCAAATTACAGAGCCACTTGAAGAGCAGATCAATGGTATCCAAGGGATCAAATCCCTAACCTCCACAAGTGCAGATGGGCGAAGCAATATTACGGTAGAGTTTGAGGTAGGTGCTGACCTCGAAGCTGCAGCAAACGACGTGCGGGATAAAGTTTCTGGTGCGCAACGCAATCTACCGCCTGATGCTGACCCTCCGGTAGTTTCCAAGGCTGACGGAGATTCTCAGCCGATTGTGGGTGTGAATGTAAAAAGTGATAGCAGAAGCTTGCTAGAGCTTACCGAAATTGCGGATAATGTGTTCAAAGAACGCTTGCAGACCATCCCTGGAGTAAGTAGGGTTCAGATCTGGGGCGAAAAAGAGTATGCCATCCGATTGCGGATGGACCCCCTCAAAATGGCCTCCTATGGAATCACTCCAATGGACGTCTTGAACAAAATCCAAACTGAAAATGTGGAACTTCCTTCTGGAAGAATTGAAGGGCAAACTATTGAGCTTTCTGTTCGAACAAAAAGCCGTTTGAGCTCCCCTCAAGAATTCAATGAGTTAATAATCAAAGAAAGTGAATCCAACCTCGTTCGCTTCCAAGATATCGGTACCGCTGAGCTTTCGGCACTGAATGAAAAAACACTCCTTCGACGCGATGGCGTGCCGATGGTAGCTGTAGTATTGGTTCCTCTTCCTGGATCTAACAATATTGAAATTGCGGATGAGTTCTACAAGAGATTGGAGTTTATCAAGAAGGACTTGCCTGCCGATATAGGAGTGGAACTTGGATTTGACGGTACTTCTTACATCCGACAGTCGATTTCCGAGGTGGAAGAAACCATCATCACTGCATTTATTCTAGTGGTGTTGATTATTTTTCTCTTTCTCCGCGACTGGAGAACTACCTTTATTCCGGTAGTCACTATTCCCATTTCCTTGATTGGGGTATTTTTCATCATGTATTTGATGGACTTTTCCATCAATGTGCTTACCCTATTGGGGATCGTACTATCGATTGGTTTGGTAGTCGATGATGCCATCGTGGTTTTGGAAAATATCTATGCCAGAATTGAAAAGGGAGAAAAGCCCATGGAGGCTGCTGCCAAAGGTTCGGAGGAAATATTTTTCGCAGTAATTGCGACCACAGTTACCCTTGCGGCAGTATTCTTACCCGTAATTTTCTTGACGGGTACTACGGGAAGACTATTTCGAGAATTTGGAATTGTAGTTGCCGGCTCGGTAATCATTTCTGCTTTTGTAGCCTTGACGATGACCCCCATGCTGAGCGCAAAAATGCTCAAGCATCGCAGCCAGCAAAATGCATTTTATCGATTTACCGAACCCTTCTTTGTTTGGCTAAATGAAGCCTATGAAGCAGGTCTGACAAAATTCATGAAGATTAAATGGATTTCTTTTCCCATCATTCTTGCCATGGGATTTGGAATTTATTGGTTTTTTACCAACCTCCAAACTGAGCTTGTTCCTATGGAAGATCGCTCTGAATTGCGAATCAACATGACTGGACCTGAGGGAGCAACCTTCTCCTTTATGGATCAGGTCATCACCGACTTGAATACACAGCTTGAGAAGGAACTTCCGAAGTCGGAAGTTGCCAGCATGACAAGTATGACCTCACCAGGATGGGGCACCGCAAATACCAACTCGGGATTTATTCGTCTCATGTTGACGGATGCTTCCCAGCGTTCCCGTACCCAGCAGGAAATCTTTACCCAAATCAATGGTTCTCTCAAAGGAGTGACTGCAGTACGTGCTTTTGCGCAGCAGCCGGCTTCCATTGGTGACCGTCGTGGAGGCCTACCTGTTCAGTACGTGATTCAGGCCCCTACCTTGGAAAAATTAAAAGCAGTCATCCCGAAGTTTATGGAGAAGGCTGCGCAAAATCCGGCCTTCATTTTCACCGACATCAACCTGAAGTTTACCAAGCCTGAATTGGAAATTGAGATTGACCGGGAGCGAGCACGAAATATGGGTGTATCTGTTCAAGAGATCGCGCGTACCCTTCAGCTATCTTACTCTGGACAGCGATTTGCCTACTTCATCAAAGGGGGCAAACAATACCAGGTAGTGGGTGAGATGCAGATTCAGGACCGAAACGAACCGGTGAACTTGCGCATGCTCTATGTTCGAGGCGATAATGGACAGCTAATTCAATTGGATAACTTGGTACGCGTGGTTGAAAAAAGTACGCCTCCGCAGCTCTATCGATTCAATCGATTTGTGAGTGCAACCGTTTCAGCCAACTTAGCGGACGGGGTGACCATCGGCGCAGGCTTGGATGAGATGGACAAAATTGCTGCTGAGGTATTGGATGATTCCTATGCAACGGATGTTTCTGGACCCTCCAAGGAATTTAGAGAGAGCTCCAACAGCTTGTTGTTCGCATTCATTTTTGCCTTGGTGTTGATCTACTTGGTACTTTCTGCTCAGTTTGAAAGTTTTGCCGATCCATTGACAATCATGTTCACGGTGCCTTTGGCAATTTTTGGTGCCTTGGCCACGCTTTGGGTATTTGATTTTACACTCAACATTTTCAGCCAGATTGGTATCATCATGCTCATCGGCTTGGTGACCAAAAATGGAATTTTGATTGTCGAGTTTGCCAACCAGCGTAAAGAAGAAGGAATGGATGTTGAGGAGGCTATTTTTGGCGCCGCAGTATCTCGACTTCGACCGATTTTAATGACCAGTATGTCTACTATCCTGGGAATTTTACCCATTGCATTGGCTTTGGGTGCTGGGGCAGAAAGCAGGGTGCCTATGGGAGCTGCAGTTATTGGAGGTCTTGCCTTTTCTACGGTATTGACACTCTTCGTTATTCCTGGTGTATACACCTATCTAACTTCCAAAAAAGGCGTTTTAGCAAAATCAGTATGAAAATAGGAACACTTTTGCTTGCATTCCTGCTACCAATCCTACCGGTATGGGGTCAAGTTCAGGAACCGCTAGATCTTGAAAAAGCACTACAATTGGGGTTGGAGAATAACCTCCAAGTTAAAATTGGAGTTGAAAACCGAAATCTGCGAGAGCTCGACAAAAAAATAGCTGCAGGAAGTTTATTCTTGCCTACCCTAAATGCCAACTACCTACGTAATTTTTCCACAGAAGATGTGACCCAGACCTTTGTCAGTGATCCAGAAAACCCTCGTGAAATCGATGCAGCAAAATCCAAAAACAAGGCCTATAGCTTTGTGGGGATTTATGGATTTAGACCAGAGTCCTTGCTGACCATGCGCCGACTTGGGATGTTGGAAGAAATTAGCGACTTGGACGCAAAAATCATTGTGGAGAACACCGTAGCTGGGATTTCAACTGCCTATTACCGCCTAATTTTGGAATTGCAGCGGCTAAAAGTGCTTAAGCAAACCTTGTTCTTGAGTAAGGCAAGATTGGATATCTCTCAAGCACAGTATGAATTGGGCGGAGCGGGTAAAAGAGATTTTCTCGCAGCCCAGGTAGACTATAATGGAGACTCTAGCTTATTGATGACCCAATATCAAGTCATTCAAAATGCGCGAGTTAACCTGAATGAATTGCTTGCAGCTGACCCAGATATTGATTTTCTAATTCAAGACAGTACCATTACCATTGGGGATCGATTGGCTCTTGAGACGCTTTATGAAAGTGCATTTCTAGAGAATAAGCTCCTACTTGTCAACCAACGAAATAACAATGAAGCTTTCCTTCGTATCAAAGAACTCCAAGCCTCAAGACTTCCTGGCATCAACCTGAATTCAAGTTTCAATAATTCTGTGTTTAACTCAGACGCCGGCTTCTTGATTCAAAACGAAAGACAAGGCCTCAACTATGGAGGCACCATCACCTTCAATTTGTTTAGTGGACTTACACTCAATCGACGAATTCAAAGCGCGAAGGTGAATCAGCGCATCCAAGATTATTCTTTGGAGCAGTATAAAATCCAACTGAAGTCAGATATTCAACGAGCTTACAACACCTATGAGAATAACTTAGGGCTACTTTCCATCGAACAGACGAATTACCAAGTGGCTAAGGAGAATTCAGAAATTGCATTGGAACGATTCAGGTTAGGCATTGCTTCTTATCTTGAATTTAGAGATGCGCAAGTCAATCTCCTTTCTGCAGAAAATAGGCTAATCACCTCTATCTTTCAGATCAAACAACAAGAGATTGAATTGCTACGCTTGTCAGGAAAGATCTTTTTCACCAGCAGCTTGGATGCCTTTGAGGTTCCTACGAATTAAATGAAAAGGAGGCCTCGGCCTTCTTTTTTTGGGTAAAGAAAAAAATACAGAATTTAATTTGGCACAGGCTTTGCCAATTACATCCAAACTAGCAGCACTGCTGTTCAGAAATGGGAAAAAACAAAGCAACACTACTTGCGCTAGCAGTAGCATTTTTGGCGATAGGTATCCTTGGCTACCTCAATGGCTGGTTTAACCAGTCTTCAAAAGAAGAATTTATTCTCGACATGGATGGGTTTTTATCCCGAGGCACCTTGCGCGTTGCCGTTGACAATAATTCTAGCAGCTTCTACATCTATCGAGGTAGGAGGATGGGTTTTGAATACGAGCTTCTCTTAGATCTTGGTAAGCAACTTGGGGTTCAGGTTGAATTTGTTGTTGCTTCCGATATTGATGAAGCCTTCAGTAAGTTGGAGGAAGGTAGAGTGGATTTAATTGCCATGAATGTGCAACAGAATTCTGAGCGGGAGAGCTTTGTGACTTTTACCGAAGCAATTGGCTCGATGAGTACGGTGCTTGTGGGAAGAGAAAAGTTGACATCTTGGGACACCCTTGGGATGGATACGGTGGTTGTACGTAAAGGTGCGGTTTACAAAAGCCAACTTGAACAGATAAAAGATTCCCTAGATCTTGATTTTACGATCCTTGAAGTACAAGATCATGAAGAAATTTTGCTTGATCGTGTTTACGAACAGGAACTGCGCTGGACTGTGGCAGAGAAAAATGTGGCGCAAACCAACGCAACCTATTACGATGAACTTCAGCTTGGGCTCGAGGTATCCAAAGAAGAGCCGGTGACCTGGGCCCTGCGAAGTACATCCCCAAATTTGCTTCAAGCAGTAAACAGTTGGCTGGCCGAAAAAAAGAAGGTGTTTATTCCACGTACCTATGCGCGGTATTTTTTGAATTCCAAAAATCAGTATGAACGCACCACCAACACGTATTCTTCACTTGGGGGGAACCGAATTTCCGTTTACGATGAAATCATTCAAGAGAATGCGCAAATTTTAGGGTGGGATTGGCGTCTGCTGGCAGCTTTGGTGTACAAGGAGTCGAGATTTGATACCACTGCTCTTTCTTATGCAGGAGCACAGGGATTGTTGCAATTGATGCCCGTAACTGTGGAACGATTTGGGGTAACCAATCCCAACGATCCTGTTGAGTCCTTGCAAGGGGGAGTGAAGTACCTACAGTACTTGGATAAATTTTGGATGGAACGAGTTCCTGAAACGAACGAGCGAATTAAGTTTATTTTGGCTTCCTACAACATTGGTCAAGGGCATGTGGAAGATGCCTGGAGGCTGACCTTGAAGTATCGGAAAAACACCCAAAGCTGGCAGGAGGTTTCTAATTTTTTGAATTTAAAAAGTGATCCAAAATACTACCGAGATGCTGTAGTAAAAAGCGGCTATGCCAAAGGGCACATCGCGGTAAACTATGTCCGTGATGTACTGGCCTTATTTCAATCGTATAAGGACTTGGTTGATCCCTGATCTTAATGCAGCTCAAATAGTCCCTCTATTTCTACAGGGATATTGTCTGGCAAGGAACCCATTCCCACAGCGGAGCGTACACCGATGCCCATTTCTTTCCCCCAAACTGCGGCAAAGAGTTCACTGCAGCCATTCATGACATAAGGGTGTCTTTCAAAAGAAGACACACAGTTGACCATGCCCAGCACCTTGATCACCCGTTTTACTTTATCCAAAGATCCAATGGATTCCTTAATCGTGGCCAACATGGCAAGCCCAACCTGTCTTGCAGCAAGTTTGCCCTGTTCGATATCCAGATCTTCACCGATTCTACCAATAATCAAGCTACCATCTTGTTTGACAGTTCCATGGCCAGACAGGTAAAGAAAATTACCCACCACCAAGCTAGGTGTGTATACGCCCAATGGTGTTGGTGCTGGAGGGAGGATCAAGCCAAGCTGTTCGAAATTTTGTTCAGGACTAGTCATAAAGTATTGCTGTTGGAATAGGGATTCAATTAATAATGCGAATGGTTCTGGGTATGCTAAAGTATGAATTTTCGTAGGTGAGTCAATACCCTTTTTGAACTTAGAGAATCAGATCCAGCAGGAGAACCCCGCCTAATCCTGCTACTGCTACGACCGTTTCCATCAGCGTCCAAGAGCGCAGCGTATCTTTGACGCTGAGATTGAAGTACTCTTTAAACATCCAGAAGCCGCCATCATTGAAGTGTGAAAACACCAAGCTTCCTGCCCCAATGGAGAGCACTAATAAATTGGGGTCTACGTTTAGCGTCGGCACCAGTGGAGCGATAATGCCAGCCGTTGTCAAGCCGGCTACAGTAGCGGAGCCCACTGCCACACGGATCACAGCGGTGATCAACCAAGCCAAAATTAGCGGGTGCATGTCCCAGGATTGTATTCCCTCAGCTAGCACCATGCTCACCCCAGAATCTGTAAAAATCTGTTTCAAGGCACCTGCACCCGCCACAATCAGCAGAATCATCGAAATATCTTTCGTAGCTACCGTATAGATGTCCATCAACTGAGTCATGGATTGCTTTCTACGCAGGCCAAGGGAATAAGTGGCATAGCCTACCGAAACTAGCATTACGATACTCGGGTTGGCTAGGAAGTTGAGAAGAGGCCGTAAGGGATCTTCTGCAGCTACTGACATGGAGAGCAGGGTGGTGATCACCAGGAGAACCACTGGAAGTAAGGCGGTTAGTATACTGTTGCCGATGCCTGGAAGTTCGGACTCGGGCTTGGGATCTGCTTGAAATGTTTTTAAAGGAGTAGAGGAAATATTTTTGAGGAAGGGGGCAAGCAATGGCCCTGCGAGGATAATCGTGGGAATAGCAATAATTCCTCCATAAAGTAGTGTAAGGCCCATATTGGCACCAAACTGTCCCACCAAAGCTGCTGGCGAAGGGTGCGGAGGAAGAAATCCATGGGTAACCGACAAGGCAGCAAGTAAGGGCAAGCCCACATACACTGCCGGCAATTTGTATTGGTAGGAAAGGGTGAAAGCTAGCGGCACGAGCAGTACAAATCCTACATTGTAAAATAGTGGGATGCCCACGACTAGGCCGGTTAAGGCCATGGCCCAGGTGATGTATTTTTCACCAAAGACCCCCATCAAGAAACCCGCAATTCGTTGGGCGGCACCACTTTCAGCAACCAATTTGCCTAGCATGGCTCCAGTGACAATGACAATGACCAAGTCTCCCAACAGTGATCCCATTCCTTTTTGTATGGAGCTGGCTACCTGGTCGGCGGGTAATCCCAATAAAAAGCCAGCAGCAATTGCGGAAATTAAAAAAGAGAGGAAGGGATTCAGCTTGGCCCAGACGATCAGCAAGACCAATAGAGCAATGGAAAGAAATACAAAGAGTAAGGTCATGGGGTTAAATGGGTTCGTAGTCTTAGAAAGTTAGGGAAATCTTCGAAAATCCCTTGGCAAGCAATTCAAAATGTTAAGCGGCAGGCCCTTAAATTTCCCGTCCCGTCTGGGATTTACGTCAGTGTTTTGAATTGGTGAAGGTTCTCTAGGACGAGGGTTTACGTTAGTTCTGAGGGGAAGGACCGTGGCTTCTCTAAAGCTTCCGATGGCCCATTCATGTCCGGGGAGGTCTGCCCATTTGATCCTTCTCCGTGCCCAGGGGAAATTTTCTGCAACTCCCTGTAGCGGAATTCCGGGTCCAGCTTGCCCCTGCTTCACCAGCCTGAGGTCTTCCAATTGGTCGATTAGGAGGCTGTCGGCAGCCATACGAAGCTCAAGTTCTCCTTCGCCAAGCACAGGGTCCACCGAAATTTTGAAATGACTGTTGAGCTGGTATAAAATGGTCGTTCCATCCACATCCTGGAAATTGGCATCGTGGTTGGCCCCTTTCTCCTCCACAAATTCGATCCGCAATTCTCCAGCAGCAGGGGGAGAGCCTAGTAGTTGAAGCCATCGCTGGCCTCCATTTGCAAGGTCTTCAAAAGGGAAGGTGGAGGAATTAGCAGTGAGTGTGGCCGGAAGCCCAAAGTAAGTCAAGTGTCCCAATCGCTTCCAATCACCGCCTTGAAAGAAATAAGCACCTGTTTTAGAGGTGTTTAGGCTAAGATTAAATCCTTGAAAGTCGATACTGCCTTCCTCCATCGTTAGGTCTTTGATCAAATGGAGGTTGCTATGGAGCGTAACCACACCGCTGGATTTAGCCAAGCTAAGCGATTCCAGAAGTAAGGTGCTGCTGCGTAGCTCCTGGTTTTCGGCACCATCAAGCCTGAGGTGGGTGGAGGCAAGCTGAAACTGTCCTTGACCTTCTTGCTCCATATTTCCCTGGAGGATGAGCTGCGGGGGAAGCATCAAATCTTCCTCTCCTTGTAAGGTGAGGTGTCGAAGTTGAATGGGTTTGGAGGACAAGGGAAAGCTACTGGACAGAAAGGTGCCGGGTCCTTGGCGGGGATTAAAAATTAACTTACCCTCCAAGATGCAAGTTGCTGCTTCAATCCTGGGCGTCTGCCCTAGCAAGAGGAGAGTGGCATCCCGCTGCAGGTCAAATAGTAAAGCGGGGTTAT
Source organism: Algoriphagus sp. (assembly GCA_044353615.1). Taxonomy (GTDB): domain Bacteria; phylum Bacteroidota; class Bacteroidia; order Cytophagales; family Cyclobacteriaceae; genus Algoriphagus. Next base: position 22,092 of record JBILBQ010000009.1, read on the forward strand.
TTCCGCTTGCGTTGCGATTGATTAAATGTGCATTGCATTCCGAACGATACGTTGCGCCTGCTTCTACGGTGACTGTTCCAAATGGCCCAGAGCCGTACTGTGCGGATTCGGTATTGAATGAAAGAGTGAAGCAAGGTAATGCGCTGATGGTAGTATCATTTTTTTGACTGAGGGTGCCCGATCGAATACGGAAGAAAAGCGCTTTGAAGGGCGCGAGAAGGGTGAGTTCCTGATCTGGGCCTGGATCGAAGATCACTCCAAAGCGGCTTTGGGTCGTTTGCGCGCTCCAGCTCGTTTTTTCCACGATCACTCTGCTTTGGCCTTTGAAGGTTAGGGTACTGCTCGGAGAATTTCCAATCCAATTTTGACTATTCCATGCACCTCTAGGAAGGCCAGGGATAGTGCCTGAAAACCCAGCCAAGACGCCGTACACATCCAGGTTAAACCCATTTAAGTTTAATTTTTGCCCGGCGCCGGTCCCAGAAAAGAGAAATAGATTTTTGACAGCTTCAGGAGCCGTAAGCCGTAAGGTATGCGCTCGGTCTACATAAATATCTGTCGTTGCTCCCGGGAGTCGGTTGGCATTGGTCCAGTTGCTGCCATCCCAAACATCCCAGGTTGAAGGCTGGTTAAAATCTCCGGAAGCACGGGTTTTGTAGGCCCCGATTTCTTGACCAAAGCAGGGGTTTAGAAAGGAGAGAAGGGATACAACTGCTAGGAATATGCTGTATATTGTACGCTGAAAATGGAGCCCAGATCGGGACAGGGAATTGTAAAAAATATCCATTGGAAAGTAGTTTAAAAAGTAAATCAAGTTAAAAAATGATGGCGAAATACAAACTAGGATTCCTCCTAATTCTTTTGAGCTTCGTAGGGCTAACTCCTGCAAAAGCGCAATTCTGGGAAGTAAGTTTGCTTACCGCAGATCCTGGAACGGAGCTGTACTCTTCTTTTGGACACAGCGCCATCCGCATGCGTGAGATGGGTCCGGACGGGGGTAGAGACTTGGTCTTCAACTTCGGCACCTTTGATTTTGATACGCCTAATTTTTACGGAAAGTTTGCTACTGGCAAACTCAACTACATGCTCAGTGTGGCTACTTACGATCGATTTATTGTTGAATACGATTATTACAAACGTGGGCTTCGGGAGCAGGTATTGGATTTGAATGAAGAGCAAAAAGACTTTCTCCTGCAGCACTTGGATGCACAGTACGCTCCCGAAAGACGGTTTTACAAGTATGATTTTTTCTACAACAACTGTGCAACCAAAATCCGAGATGCCTTCGATATCGCGGTGGGAGAACAGTTGGTGTGGTCTGATTCTGTAGCAGAGGAGAAGACCTTTCGAAATTTGATTGATGAATTTGTACTGCCTCTTCCCTGGGCAGATTTTGGAATTGATCTTGCCTTGGGAGCCGTGATTGATCGCCCAGCGACGGAACTAGAAAAGCAGTTTTTGCCCACCTACATGGAGCAGGCATTTGCGAATGCGACCATCCTCGAAAATGGGGTTTCCCGACCTTTGGTAAAACAAAGCCGAGTGCTTTTGGAGTACCCAAAAGAAAACGCCCAGCAGTCTTTACTGAATCCTTCCATGGTTTTCTGGCTTTTAACTTTGGTATTTGCAGCATTGACCTTGTATGGATTCAAGAAAGGCAAGCTGATGAAAGGACTTGATGTAGCACTTTTTGGGTCAGTAGGCATACTTGGTTTAGTGGTAGCCTTCCTTTGGTTTTTTACGGATCATTCCGCGACAGCTTGGAATTGGAATATCCTCTGGGCATTTCCTGGGCACCTGGTGTTGGTATGGGGATTAGTTGCCCGCCCCAATGCTACCTGGATTTCTTCCTACCTTTTGTTTGCAATGGGAGCGACAGTCATGACGCTGTTGTTTTGGATCTTTGGCTTGCAATCCTTTTCCCCTGCATTAATTCCAATTCTATTGCTCCTACTGTTGCGTGCCAACTTTCTGTTTTACAATCGTAAAAAGGAAGACTAAGTACGCTTCATTTAATTTGGGAGAGAACTAAACCTTTTTACCCGAAAAGGGTGTTGGTACTACGTTATGGAATTCAAACTTACCTCAGACTATCAACCCACAGGAGATCAGCCCCAAGCGATCAAGCAGTTGGTGGCGGGCCTTCAAGACGGAGATCCAGCGCAGGTATTGTTAGGGGTGACAGGATCAGGGAAGACCTTTACCATCGCGAATGTCATTCAACAGACCCAACGACCTACACTTGTCCTGAGTCATAACAAGACCTTGGCTGCCCAGCTTTATGGGGAGTTCAAACAGTTTTTTCCCGACAATGCAGTCGAATATTTCATTTCCTACTACGACTACTACCAGCCAGAAGCCTTTATTCCTAGTTCAGGCACCTACATTGAGAAAGACCTCAGTATCAACGAGGAAATTGAAAAACTTCGGCTTAGCGCCACCTCTTCCCTGCTTTCCGGAAGGAGAGACGTGATTGTTGTTGCCTCGGTGTCCTGTATTTACGGCATCGGAAATCCTGAGGAATTCAGCAAAAATATTTTACGCTTGCAGGAAGGTGACCGCATTCCGCGAAATCAATTGCTCTTCAAATTGGTCGACATCTTGTATAGCCGCACGCAGCAGGACCTTACCCGGGGCAGCTTTCGGGTCAAAGGAGATACGGTAGACGTGTATGTCGCCTATGCGGACTTTGCCTACCGCATCATTTTCTGGGGAGATGAAATCGAAGCCATTCAGCGGATCGAACCCAGTACAGGAAAGAAGCTTTCGGATGAGAAGATTATTTCTATTTTCCCTGCCAACTTATTCGTCACCGGTAAGGATACCATTGACACGGCCATTCATGAAATCCAGGATGACTTGATGGCGCAGCTTACCTTTTTTGAAAAGGAGGGTAAATTTTTGGAAGCAAAGCGTCTGCAAGAGCGTACCGAATTTGACCTAGAGATGATTCGAGAATTGGGCTACTGCTCCGGGGTAGAAAATTACTCCCGCTATTTTGATCGGCGAAAGCCAGGCACAAGGCCTTTCTGCTTGTTGGATTATTTCCCCGAAGATTACCTGTTGGTCATCGACGAGAGCCACGTCACGCTACCTCAAGTGCGGGCCATGTGGGGAGGAGACCGTGCCCGAAAAGTAAATTTGGTGGACTATGGCTTCCGTCTTCCCTCGGCCATGGACAACCGCCCGCTGAAGTTTGAAGAGTTTGAGCAGCTCAGCAACCAAATCGTCTATGTTTCCGCGACTCCAGCAGACTATGAATTGACCTTGACAGAAGGGATAGTGGTGGAGCAGATCATCCGACCTACGGGGCTTTTGGACCCTACGATAGAGGTGAGGCCAAGTTTAAACCAGCTGGATGATTTGTTGGAAGAGATCGATCAAACCATCAAGCAGGAAGCTCGGGTGTTGGTGACTACCCTAACGAAGCGGATGGCAGAAGAGCTTCAAAAATACCTGGAGCGTGCTGGGGTGAAGTCGCGCTACATTCACTCGGAAGTTAAAACACTGGATCGGGTGGAAATTCTTCGAGAGCTTCGACTCGGCGTTTTTGATGTATTGGTGGGGGTCAATTTACTTCGGGAGGGCCTAGATTTGCCAGAAGTGGCCTTGGTAGCTATTTTGGATGCCGACAAGGAGGGGTTTTTGAGAAATGAGCGCTCCCTAGTACAGACCATTGGTCGGGCGGCACGAAACTCCGAAGGGAGGGTCATCATGTATGCAGACCAGATTACTAAGTCTATGGAAGCTGCAATTGACGAAACCAAACGAAGACGAGCGCTTCAGATTGCCTACAATCTCGAGCATGACATTACCCCGATGACCATCATCAAGTCAAGGGAGAGGATCATGGGCCAAACGAAGGTGGCAGATTCCAAGAAAAATCCAAAAATGTATGCAGAGCCTATGCCAGGGGAAGCTTCCTTGGTAGCAGACCCGGTGGTGATGTACCTCAGTACCGAAAAGTTGGAAAAGCTGATTCAACAAACCCAGAAGGGAATGGAAAAAGCTGCGAAAGAATTGAACTTCATGGAGGCTGCGCGGTTGAGAGATGAGTGGATGGCTCAAAAGAAACGATTGGAAGAACTGAACCGAGGAATTTAAACGTCTCGAACGTACGATCATGACCCTTCAAGAAGTAAAAGAATTGGCAGGTAAGGGCGAAGGACTCCAAATTGAGTTCAAAAAAAAGGCTGCCTATCCTGAAAAAATCGTGCGAGAGGTCATTGCCTTGGCCAATACCCAGGGAGGAACTTTATTGATTGGGGTGGACGATGATGGCACCGTTAGTGGACAGCGCTTCATAGAAGAGGAGATTTTTGTGATGGATAAAGCCATCCGAACCCTTATTTTTCCTCCCTTGCAGGTGGAGGTGGCAACTGTTAAATTATCCGAGAAAAAAGGGGTGGCAGTTTTCCGCATTCCACATAGCCCGGATCGCCCGCATTATTTATGGGTTGAGGAAAAGAAGGTTTCCTATATCCGTGTCCAAGATCGAACTGTTCAGGCTAGCCGAGAGGTGTGGGAGCTTCTTCGAAAAAGTAGAGTTCCTAAGGACACCGTTTTTACCTATGGGAAAAAGGAGGAGGTATTGATGAAATTTTTGGAGGAGCGAGGACGAATCACGCTGAAAGAGTTTTCCAAAGCGGCGCGCATTCCCTTTTACATGGCTTCAAAAACCCTTGTTCGCCTTGCTGCTGCCAATGTATTGCAGTTACACCCTCAGGAATCCGAGGATTTTTTCACGATCAAGGACTAGGAAGTTCGATGCCTGTTCGTTGGGTAAATCCAAGATTTCCTTGGAGACCTCCTGTATGGATAAGCAGCACTCGTGAGCCCGGTTTGAAGTACTTTTTTTGCAGCAAATCCCAACAGGCAAAAGCCATTTTTCCCGTGTAGATTGGGTCGAGTGGGATGCCGAATGATTCCCAAAACCAATGGATAAATTCAATCAATTCGGAGCTCCATTTGGCATAGCCTCCATGATGGTACTGCGTCCAGATGGAAAGACTTCCTTGCGGCTGAATGCCGTGATTCTGAAGTAACTGTTTCATTTCCTCCTGGATGCCTTCACCTTTCAAGGCTGAGATTCCGAGTAGCTCTTGCTGGGGGAGGATTGAATTAGCCAATCCAGCAAAGGTGCCTCCTGTACCAATAGGCGTAGCGAGGTGGCTAAAATTGAAGTGGCTACTGCTCAAGATTTCAGTGGTGCCTTGGATGGCAAGGGCATTGGTGCCTCCCTCGGGGATAAGGTAAAATTCACCCCAGTCTTGGTGGAGTTGGTCTATAAATTCAGGCTGAATTTTGTCGCGGTACAATTCTCGAGAAAGGCCTTTTAGGATCATTCCTGCATCCTTTGCAGATCTCAGGGTTGGATTTTTCTCATCCAAAAGTTCTCCTCGAATGATTCCGATGGATTGGAGGCCTACCAGTTTGGCTGCAGCAGCAGTGGCGTAAATATGATTGGAATAGGCGCCTCCAAAAGTCAGGACTTGTTGGTGCTTTTGCTTGAGGGCTTCAGCTAGGTTGTATTTAAGTTTGAAGAATTTATTCCCCGAAACAGTGGGATGAACTTGATCCACGCGCATCACCTCCATTTCTACTTTCAGTTGATCGAGTAGCGGGTGCTTGAGTAGGGTGCTTGGGATGTGAAGGGGGTGAAGCATTCAAAGTATTTTGACAAAGTTACGGGACATCCTTCTATTTTTGTGTCATGAGCGAACCGCACCTGGAAGAAGAATTTGAAGAGGATGAGTTAGCCTTGTATGAGCACCATCGTATTTTGGTGGACAAGGGGCAATCTTCTGTTCGGATTGACAAATTTTTAACCGAGCGAATTGCGAATGCAACGCGCAATAAGGTGCAGCAGACGATTGATTCGGGAGGTGTTCAGGTCAATGGGCATTCGGTGAAGGCAAATTACAAGATCAAAGCCCTAGATGACATTCGGGTGCTGCTGGAGAAGCCCCCGCGTGATACCGAGGTGATTTCGGAGAATATCCACTTGGACATTGTCTATGAGGATACGGATCTGTTGGTGGTCAATAAGCCTCCAGGGATGGTCGTTCACCCGGCTCATGGCAATTGGTCTGGAACTTTGGTGAATGGGCTGGTATATCATTTTCAGAACCTGCCTGAAATGAAAGGCAATGTAGGCCGCCCAGGTTTGGTTCATCGGATTGACAAGGATACTTCGGGCTTGTTGGTGATCGCCAAAACAGAAGAAACCATGGCGCCATTGGCAGCTCAATTTTTTTACCACACCATTCAGCGCACCTATTTGGCCTTGGTTTGGGGTGAGCCAGAAGCGGATGAAGGCACAATTGTAGGACATGTGGGACGTAGTGCCAAAGACCGCAAGGTGATGGAAGTATTTCCAGATGGCAGTCAAGGCAAGCATGCCATTACGCATTGGAAAGTGTTGAAGCGGCTTCGCTATGTGTCGTTGGTGCAGTGTACCTTGGAAACAGGGAGAACACATCAGATTCGAGCGCACTTTAAATTTTTAGGGCATCCTTTATTCAATGATGCGATGTACGGGGGGGATAAGATTCGAAAGGGTACTCAATTTGCCAAATACAAGAGCTTTATCAACAATTGCTTTGATGCGATGCCGAGGCAAGCGTTGCATGCGATGAGCTTGGGGTTTGTGCACCCCATTACCAAGAAAAACCTCTATTTTGAAGCCCCACTTCCAGCAGATTTTTCTACGGTCTTGCAGAAATGGGAGCAGTATGTACAGGTAGACTGAGCGATTTTTTTTGGAAAAAGAGAAAAGCCAGGATTCAAAAACGTACTTTTTTAAGAAACAGACAGATTTTTTATGCCAATTCCTCAATTTTAATTGGCCAAACAAGCTAAAAATTCACAGGGTGGTAAATTACAATCGATTTCCTTAAAAATAATGTAAATTTTTAGAAGATTTGTTGAAATATGTGTAATCAGATAGCCTCGTTTTGTACCTTTGTCTTGTTGTAGTTTTAGTACGGCAACAGATTTGTAAGGCAAAAAATAATTGACAAAAGAAGTTGTCAATTCAGGAAAAGAAAACAAAAACAAAACTTTTGTGTTTGGTACTTTGAAGGTTCAAATCCTTCTCTTACAACAGGTTATTTTGGGTTTATTGTTAATTGACTAAAACCATGAATTTTTTTCATGGTTTTTTTATTTGCCTAAATCGAACTACCTGAGCTCTTATTTTTTCAATTTTCCGGCCTCTCTAAAATTTCCAAAACGGCAATTCTTCTAGTTTTTAACCCCCGTTTAAATATCGAAACTGCAACAAAAATGCCGTTTAAATAAATAAACAATAAAAAAATAAAGTATTTATTAAAATAATTTTAATTAAATACACTTTTTTATACATTTGCTTTTGTCGGGCTTACGGCTCACATAAAAGCGAATAATCGCTTTGAATCCATCTTGTAGGGTGTTGAAATTGGCAGACAAGCCCTCCTGTCTCGGGGGTGGGGATGCCGGTCGTAAAGATCGGAATGGGATAAAGCGTGTTTCAAAAGTTCATGCCTAACTGCCGCGTGGAGGTTCGAATCCTTCCCCTACAGCATTAAAAAAGCAGCCACCCGGCTGCTTTTTTCGTATACGGAAATAAGTTTGGTATCTTTCACTCCTATTATTTTTGTATGCCTCTAAAGTCTAATTCTAAGGAAAAACCCAAGAAGGGGTCTGCCTCCAGAAAAAAATGGCTTAGAATTGCAGGAATTGCCCTGCTGGCAATCCTGTCCCTGGAGTTTGTCCTTTATTTTGGTGCAAATATTTTTTTAGCAAACCGGCTTAGACAGCGGGTGAATGAATCTTTGAATGGGGTTTACGAACTTGATTTCAATCGGGTACACCTTTCCTTAATTCGAAGAGGGATCTTCCTGGACGGGATTGTGATGAAGCCTATCCATCCTAAGAAGGCGGCTGCTGACCAAAAGTTGTTTGAACTTACACTGGATGAACTTGCCTTTACAGGCCTCTGGTATAATTTTTTTGAGCAGAAGCTTTCTTTTCGAAAAATCGGCTTAGACAATCCCAACTTCCGCCTGCTTCAGCCGCTTTCAGTCGATTCAACTCCAAGGGAAAGTCCTTCTGAGCCCTTTTCCCGCTCACCGGTATTTCTATTTGAAAATGAAATCAAAAAAAGCGTTCGTCAACTCGGTTTGTCCTCCATCCAGGTGGCTGCCGTAGAAATCAATCACGCCAACCTGTTCTTTTTAAATTTTCTGAGTCAGCAAGAGCTACTCACCAAAAATGCATACTTGAAACTGCTGGACTTGGATTGGACGCCTAATGAAGACTGGGATCGACCCTTCAATGCGCGCGGATTCGAAATGGAATTGGAGGAGGTGACTTTCCCCTTGCCGGATGGCATCCACCTCCTCAGTGCAGCTAAGGTAGCGATCTCCTCCTTGGAAAAAACGATGGACCTTGACCGCTTTACTTTGTCTCCAAATCTTTCCAATGCCAGTAAGAATTATTACTCCCTGAACCTTGAGAAGTTGCACGCCAGAAACGTAGATTGGAATAAGGCCTTTCGGACGGGACGACTTGACATTGAAGAACTTGTCCTGAATGCGCCTCAGATCGAGGTCATCCAATCCAGCTCCCCCGAAGACACGACTACCCCAACGGGTGACTTGAATGACTTTATCCGAGGCAAATTGGAGGCCATTTCCATCAAAGAATTAGCCATTAATGGGGCCTCATTTTTGAAAAAAGAAAAGCAGGATTCCTTGAGAAACCGCATCGAGCTCGAGCACCTAGATTTTAAAATGCTCGACTTTCATCTCGGTGAAGCTACACGGAATACCTCAGACGATTTTTTTTACGGTACCGATGCCTCCATGAAGATCAAACGGGGCAGGATCTACTTAGGGGATGGTCTTCATGTGTTGGACGGAGAAGCGGTCGAAGTGTCCTCGTTCAAGAAAAGCCTGTCTGTGAACAACTTACACCTTTCCCCGAGGGCAGAAGCTCGTTTGGATACCCGCATGACTCCGGTGTTTGATCTGGCACTTGCCCAACTCTCCTTAGAAAATGTAGACTTGAAACGTTGGTACCAAACTGGAGAACTGGAAGTTGAAAAGGTCGAGTTGACTCGCCCAAAAATTGAAGTTATCCAACAAGATTCCCGTAGCAAGCAGGCCCCAGAACAGGCACTTACCTCCCTTTTTTCTGGAATATTTGAGAAAGTGGAGATTGGGGACTTTCAACTCGAAGAGGGGACGGTCGAATTTAAAGTGGAGTCGGGGCGACAAAGCAAAGACATCGATGTGGAACGGTTCAGCTTGGGGCTTCACCAGCTGGTCCTCCTGCCCGATAGTAGCTTGGCGTTTCAAGATCAGGTGCAGGTGGGGGAACTGCAGTTGACCGTTCAGGATTACCGATTAAACCTGCGTGATAACCTCCATACTTTTGTTGCTGGGGAACTAACCCTCGACTCGAAAAAGGAGCTGATTGAAATAAAAAACCTGCGCATTCAGCCTGCTGATCCCTCCCAACTTCAGAAACAGCTCCAGTCCTTAGATAAACGAGCCGCAGTAGATTTTACCATTCCCCTGCTTCGAGCGGAAGGGATTGACTTGATGGCAGCTTTCTACCAACAGGAGCTAAGCATCCATCATCTGCAACTCGATGCGCCTCTATTCAAGATCTCTACCTACCGACCCAAGGAGAGCAAAGGCTCGGAAAATGCCCTTCGTTCTGAGGAGGATTTGAGAGCTCTCCTGCTGGGCTATTTTACGAAAATACAGGTGGACTCCGTCAACATCGACGCCGCAAAGATTCGCTATGAAAACCAATCCACTGCCTCGGTGACTTCATTTGAGGAGGATCGACTTTCTTTCTCGTTGACAAATTTTTCGCTTAGCGACAAAGACAGCTTACCCCAAGATAGGGCCTTGTTTTCCGATGAGGTCAAGTTGACATTTACCTCCTACTCGTTCAGCCTTGCAGGCGGCAGGTACCTCGTAGAAACGGACTATTTGCACTACAATTCCCGTACTCGGACGCTTGACTTTGAAAACCTGAACCTATTTCCAGGAAAAGTCGGAGACAAGCGCATTGCCCTGGGCCTAAGCCTCCCAAAAGTGTCCTTAAAGGGGGTTAACATTGAAGAATTTGTTTTTGACAACGTCCTCAACTTGGAAAAACTCGAAATCAATGGCGGGGATGTAGCGCTAGACATTGACCGGCAGGTGACAGCGGTCGATCAGAAAACAGTCAATAAACGAAAAAAGGCGGTGCAGAAAGCAATTGAAGAAGTGTATGTGGACACGATTGCCGCCAGCAATGCCACGTTGCAGCTCAACTACCAGAGCCAAAATCAGGTGAAACAAGCGATTAAAACGGGCTTTGCCTTTAACCTCACCCAATTCAATTTGGACAGTCTTATGGCCAAAGCCCAAGACTATGCTAGCATGTACCTGCGCGCGAACCTAGGCTTGACCGACTTTACCTACACGCTACCCGATAGCGTGCATACCATCAAGTTTGCCTCCGTTGCCTTTGGCGACCAAAAAGAGGAGGTTATCTTTTCAGACCTAAGCATCCAACCTGCCAACCTTTTCGGAAAGCCTGGTAGCCCAGTAGTGAAGGGAACCATTGACCAGCTTATCCTACAGAAAAATAGTCTACTTGATATCTTGTTATCGAGGAACCTGGATTTGAAAGAAGCGCGATTGGTTCGCCCTCAGCTGGCTATCTACCTGGACAGCCTTGCGACACCTTCCGGGGACCGGAACCCAACCTTGGATAAAAAAGAGATCCCCTTAATTGAATCCATTGGGTTGGGGGACCTGAGCCTAGAAAATGGGAAATTTGACCTGTACCGGAAAGGAGGGCAAGCCCTTCCCAATAGCCACTTCCCAAGGGTAGATTTTACAATCTCCCAGCTTGGGATTGACCTCCTGAATCTCCAACAGCTACCCAGTTGGAAGGAGCTGCTTCGCAAAAACATCACCTTCAGCCTGAGTGATTACGAGACCTACACGCAGGATAGTAGCTACAAGGTAAGCCTCGAAAAATTGCAGTTTGCCAAGCAAAACCTTTCCCTAGATGGAATTTACTACAGACCCGTGTTGGAAACCGATGCCTATTTGAGCAGTATCCCCTTTCAAAAGGAGGCAATCACCGCACGCGTTCAGCAGGTACGACTGGAGGGAATTGATCTTTTGCGTCTCGCAGAAGAGGACCAAGTTGTTGCCGAGCGGATGGTTGTGGATGGGGCGAGCCTTGAATTGGTTCGAGACAAGCGGAAACCGCTGGATTCCTTGGCCTACAAACCCATGCCTCAGTACTTTCTGGAGCATGCCAAGATCAATGCGGAATTGGCAGCGGTACAAGTGAATGATAGCCAGGTGACGTATGTAGAATTTGGGGAGAAGTCTACCCTTCCTGGAAAGGTCACCTTTGACCAGATGCGTGTGGACCTAGGTCCCATTTTCTTAAGAAAGCAAGGTGCTCCTTACCCTGTCTCTGAGGTCAAGTTTGGAATGGCTGCACAGTTAGGTGCTAACAGCCGGATTGGGGTCAGGGGGCAGATTTATTTTGAGAAAGATTATCCGATGAAAGTTCAGGCGACTGCGGACAAATTAGCCTTTTCAGAAGTATCGGATTTGGTGTCGAAAACAGTGTTTGTGCGACCTACCTCGGGGGAGATTACCCATGGGAATTGGGAGTTTGAGGTAAACGAACAAGAGGCTTTTGGCAGCATGACCTTGGGCTATAGGGACTTCAAACTGCAGTTTTTAGATAGCCTGACCTTGGCACCGGGCAAGGGTAAGTTGAAGCTATATAGCTTCTTCGCCAACCTGCTTGCAAAAAATAACAATCCCAGGTCGGCTGGAGGAACTCCCGTGGTTCGGGAAATTTATATCAAACGGGATACTCGAAAGTCGGTGATCAATGCCTGGTGGAAGGCCACTTTTTCGGGACTGAAAGGGACCCTAGGCTTTGGTAGAGCCAAGATGCCAGAGCACCTCAGAAAGGAAAATTAAAACTAGTGCATTCTTTTACTAAATTAATAAAGGGGCCTTCGTCAGAAGGACCCTTTTTAGTAGCTATAGTTAAGTTTGCTTAGCTATTCATGCTGATCAGGAACTCCGCATTGTCGCGGGTACCTTTCATACGCTGAAGTAAGAACTCCATGGACTCCTGGGAAGTCATGTCGCTCATTAGCTTGCGAAGGATCCAAACACGCTGCATTTCTTCCTTATCCATCAAGAGATCTTCTCTACGTGTTCCAGAGCTGAGTACATCAATGGCAGGATAAATTCTTCTATTGGCCAGCTTACGATCCAAAGCCAATTCCATGTTGCCCGTACCTTTGAATTCTTCAAAGATTACTTCATCCATTTTTGAACCGGTTTCTACCAAGGCTGTTGCGATGATGGTCAAGGAACCGCCATTTTCTACATTTCTTGCTGCACCAAAGAAGCGCTTTGGCTTGTGAAGGGCATTGGCATCCACACCACCAGAAAGGATTTTGCCTGAGCTAGGAACCACTGTATTGTGTGCTCTCGCGAGTCGAGTGATGGAATCCAATAGAATTACTACATCGTGGCCCACTTCTACCATTCGTTTTGCTTTTTCAAGCACGATGTTTGCCACTTTGACATGGCGTTCGGCTTGCTCGTCAAAGGTGGAAGAGATCACTTCTGCATTGACAGATCTAGCCATGTCGGTTACTTCCTCTGGACGCTCATCAATCAAAAGAATCATGAGGTGTACCTCGGGATGGTTTTGAGTAATTGCATTAGCAATCTGCTGCAAGAGTACGGTCTTACCCGTTTTCGGTTGTGCTACAATCATTCCTCGCTGACCCTTTCCAATAGGGGCGAACAAGTCTAGAATACGGGTGGAATAACCATCCGCTTTAGTAGACAGGTTTAAGCGCTCCTCAGGGAAAAGTGGAGTTAAATATTCAAAAGGTACCCGGTCTCTGATCTCGTCTGTGGTTTTTCCATTTACAGTCGCTATTTTGAGTAGGGCAAAGTATTTTTCACCTTCCTTAGGGGGACGAATAGACCCTTTGATATGGTCACCAGTCTTCAAACCGAAGTGTTTGATTTGACTTGGAGAAACATAAATATCGTCGGGAGAAGCAAGGTAATTGTAGTCTAAGGAACGCAAGAAAGCATAGCCATCTTGCACGATTTCCAATACCCCCTCATTTTCAATCACTCCATCAAATTCTCTAGGACTGATAAACGGCTTTTTCCGGGCATTGCCTGTTAGGGTTTCTGCTGCAGGAATATGTGCTTCTTCTGGGGATTTGAAATTTTTGCGTCTAGGTAATTCAGTCTCCACACGGTAGTAATTTACTTCCCCATCGGTAGGCTGTTGTGTCGCTAGGTCTTGCCCACCTTCTTGTGGTGCTGCTTGGGATGGCTCCTCATCAAACACAGGCTTGCGCGGCTTAAATGCTTTGGGCTCCTCCGAAGACTCACTTTGAGGAGCTCTTCGTTCAGGTCTAGGTGTAAATTCTTTAGCAGCTTTTACAAATGGTTTTGGTGTTCTTTCTTCTCTTTGAGCTGCTTGGTTTTCGTCAGCCGGAGCATCTGTTTGTACAGCTGGAACTTCAGTGACATTTTGTCTTCTGAATTTGGGTTTGAACTCCGTTGGTTCCTGTGTATTGGGGCTAGAAACAGGTGCAGGAGCTTCAGGTTGTTCTTCCACCACAGCGCTGGTTTCTACAACAGATGGTTTTTTCTTAGGAAGTGCTTGTTCAGGGATGATGGCCTGCTGGTCAAGAATTGCATAAACCAGTTCATCTTTTTTCAAAGATTTGGAATTTTTAACTCCAAGTTCCTCAGCAATCTCCTTCAATTCAGATAAAAGTCTGATTCTGAGTTCTTCTATGTTGTACATAAAGAGGGTATGAAATAATTAGGATCGGTAAAATGTAGTTTTGGGATGGTGAATAATTTTCTGAGCGAAAAAGGTCTGCAGGAAAAGTTCAAGCCAAAGTGGGCCGAATGCTTTATTCACGTATTGAATGCAATATTACTTGTTGAAGTTGGATTTAACAAATTTTAATTTTTTTAGAAATAAATCTCTGAAAAGGATTCAATTGATCAGCTGGCGGATGATGGGTAGGGATTTGAGTGGGTGGGGATGGGCAAGGTGCTGTGCATGAAATTCCACCAAGTGATCGAGGAGTTTTCTCCGAAGTGGGAGAGGTAAAGTTGTTGTAGGGTGGTAGGAATGATCAAGAAGATCTTTCAGGTAGGGAAGCACAAGTTGAACCTCCTCTAGGCTAAAGGGGTGGTGTATGCTTTCTGCCAAAAACCCTTCCCCTAGCTCTGGGGCAAAACCCAAATGCCTGGCATTTTCAAGTAGGAAGACGAGGGGAAAATGGGATAAATTGGTTTCCGGACCATCTAATAGCGTGATACTTTCCTCCAAAAAATCAAATAGGTCTTCATTTTGGAATCCCTCCAAAATGCTTCTGCTGATGACCTCGGTGCAAAATAACGCCAAGCTTGTTCGGGTCATATCAAATGGGATAAGCCGCTGGGGAAGCTTGATTTTTGCTTCAGAAATCCGTTGTAACCCCGAATTTTCTTTGTCATAGACCACCAAATCCAGAAGTGTGAGGGGCTGGTAAAGAGCGATTTTACTTCCTTTGCCTAGGCTCCTCACCCCATTGACCAGGTAGCCCTTTAGGCCAAGTTCCCGGGTGAAAATGCGCACAATGATGCTGCTATCCTTGTATTTGATATGGCTTAATACGATCCCTGCCGTTTTTTTAAGCATGTTTTTTTCCCTTAACCCTGCTCTTCATAGAAGCATTTTCTGCATCTGGCTTCGTAACTGTCTTTTTCCCCGAGCATCACTTTTTCGGTAGCTGCAGAAAGTCGGTAGGAGAAAGTGGCCAAATCCCCACATTGCATGCAGATGGCATGTACTTTGGTGACGTATTCGGCAATGGCCATGAGTTTGGGCATGGGATCAAAAGGCTTCCCTTCAAAGTCCATGTCTAAGCCAGCCAAAATTACCCGCTTCCCTTGGTTGGCAAGGAGCTGTACCACCCGTACAATCTCTTCATCAAAAAATTGGGCCTCATCAATTCCAACCACATCACAGGTTCCACTTAGTAGAAGGATGTCCCCTGCAAAGTTTACCGGAGTAGATCGGATGCTGGTTTCGTTGTGAGACACCACATGTGTATCGTGGTATCGGATATCTACGGAAGGCTTGAATATTTCCACCTGTTGCTTGGCCAGTCGTGCTCGTGTCAGCCTACGAATCAATTCTTCTGTTTTCCCCGAAAACATAGAGCCACAGATCACTTCTATTTGACCCTTTTGTTCTGAATTTTTTCTACTGGTGGGTGAAGGTTCTATGAACATGCTTATTCGGTGTAAGTCAAATGGGGGAATTTAGAAGAATCAGGCACTCGAATGGTCAATACCCCATGGAGTAAATGCGCTTGACAGGCCAGCCGCTCATTCGCAAGGAGCCTTTTAAGGTCTCTGAAATGATGCTCCTGTTCTGTCTCTGAACTCAAATTTTCTTGGCCGTTTACTATAGTCATTTTGCAGGTGGTACATCTTCCTTTTTTACCACAGGCATGCATCCAATCTATTCCATTTTCATGAATTAAATCAATAACTTTACAATCCATTGCTTTTGATTCAATAGATCTATCTCCGAGATTTTGAATTCTTATTTGGACCATTCTTTTGTTTGTTTTTGAAAACAATACCTTCCTATGACCGCTCAAATTAACGGCAATTATTTAGAAAAATATGCCATATCCTATGCAGAATTGGTTTGTGATCAATTTTTTAGCAATAGACAATTTATAACGGGGCAAGAAATCACTCAGTTGACTCCAAGTACTCAGGTAAATTTTTTCATTATCAAACGCTTGTTCGAGTTGTGGCAAGAGGAATTGGCTAAGCTGAAGAGCAGTCCCTATTTTGATTACCGGGACATTGCGGTTCATGAGGCGCTAACCCAGTTTATGAATGTGCTTTCCAGACGGATCAAAGTGGAGCGCATCCACTTAGCCGGTATTATGCAAGATGCGGTACATGATGCGATTCAAGTTGCTACGGATCCCCTCAACTTCTTCCAAAATGAGTTGGCAAAAGCTCCTGCTGGAAAAATAAATGAGTACTTGAAGGAGAATAAAAAGTACTTCAAGTGGAATGAAATGTTGGTAACTGGCCTTATTGATAAGGCGGGTATTGGATTGGACTTTGAGAGCTATCAACAGGCTATTTTGTCCAATTTTCAATCACTTAAAGTGAGCCTGGATTCGCCAAAAGAGCTACTAGCAAGCCTTAGTGACACTTTAGCATTTGATTTGGAGGAGTATTGGGGTGAATCAACAAGCCAAATTGAGGAAACTGAAGAATCTAAAATAATTGGGTTTGAACAGGAGGAAGAATCCCCGCAATTTGAAGCAGAGGAAGAAGTTGAAGAGAAGGTTTTAATTCAACTACCAGAAGAAGAGATACCGACACCTCAACCTGAAAAAAGAGAACCCATCGCCTCGGCTTCCGCTACTGTAAAGGGCTTAGAAGCAGCTCATTTACAAGCCTTTTTCGCTTCAGAAACCTACAAAGGGATGAAAGGAATTCCAGGGGAGCTGGCGGAAAGTCTTTCCTTAAATCAGCGGTTTATGTTTACCAAAGAATTGTTTGATGGCAATGCCGATTTGCTTCGACATGCTTTAAAATCGGTGGATGAGCTTGTCACCTTTGAGGAAGCGGTATCTCTTATTAATGCGCGATTTGTAGTTGAGTTGGGCTGGGATATTGAGTCCGAAGAGGTCCGTGAATTTATGCAGCAAGTCTATCGAAAGTTTGTCCAGTAGGCTCCCTCAAAAAAAGAGCGGTAAGAATTTCTTACCGCTCTTTTTTTGAACCCAATAAGCTCTTATTGTTAGCTTATTCTTCCCAGCTGGGAAGCACGGGAAGAATCTAGTTTAATGAAGATAAATAGCAAAACGGTAAAGGACCAAAGTGAAGATCCTCCGTAGCTGAAAAAGGGTAGCGGAATCCCTACCACTGGAAAGAGGCCAACGGTCATGGAGATGTTCACTACGAAATGGAAAAGAAGGATCGAAATCACTCCATATCCATAGATTCGAGAAAATCGAGTTTTTTGCCGCTCCGCCATGATGACAAGCCGATAAAGTAGACCAGAGAATAGCGAAATCACTACAAAGCTTCCGAACCAACCAAACTCCTCCCCGAGGGTGCAAAAGATGAAATCGGTGTCTTGCTCGGGGACGAAGTCAAACTTAGTTTGTGTGCCTTCCAAGTAGCCTTTTCCAAAAAAGCCTCCAGATCCAATGGCGATTTTGGATTGGGTCACATTCCAGCCGACACCTAATGGATCGATGTCTGGATTGAAGAGCACCATGATTCGATTTTGTTGGTGATCTGGGAGCTTGGAAACCACAAAATCGATGGAGTAAATGTAGGCAATGAGGCCTAACCCAATCAGGGAGAAAGCGAGGATACGCTGCCAAGATTTTTTGCCCAGGTAAATTAATACGATCATGGCAAGGATGATTATTGCCGCTAGGTAAATGTTGTTGTCTACACCCAATGCAAGTAGGGTGATACTTACTGATCCAATACCCAATCCATAGTACCATTGGGGGAGCCCTTCCCGGTAAAACATAATGAGTAGCGAAAAGTAGACTAGAGCGGTACCCGTATCGGGTTGCAACAAGATCAAGACTATTGGAAGCAATAGCACGCCGAAAGCGATGGCTTGGTAGTTTCGCTTGGCTAGGTCAAAGGTCGGGCGTTCCATCACCTTAGCTAATGCCAAGGCAGTAGCAAACTTTGCAAATTCACCGGGTTGAATTCGGAACTCCCCGAAGCCAATGGAAAGAATCTGTCCATTGACCTCCTTTCCGAAAATGGGAGTGACGATAAGAATTAGGAGAAAAATTAGGTAGATAAAGAGGGAAAGGTTTTCAAAAAAGCGGTAATCCGCTACCATAATTAAGGTGATCAGACCAATCGCAGTGCCAATCCATACGAGTTGCTTTCCTGAGCTAGTGGTTAGATCAAAGATGCTTTTTTCCACCTGGCTATCGTAGGTGACTGCATAGATATTGAACCAGCCAATGATGACCAATGCAAAGTAGATGGATACTGCGATCCAGTCGACTCGATTGATTTGAACCTCAGCTTCTTTCATTTAATTAACAAAATTACCTGCGATTACATAGTCCTGTAGCTCAGGACGCGAGATGGTTTTTCGGATGTATTTTTCGATCATCAGGGAAGCCGTGCTTGCCGCTGCTCTGCCTCCCCATCCCGCATTTTCGACATAGACTGCAATCGCAATTGTTGGATTATCCTTCGGTGCAAATGCAATAAAGACAGAGTGATCTTCCCCATGCGGGTTTTGTGCAGTTCCTGTTTTACCTGCGATTACGAGGTCGGTCATGACTGCTCGGGAAGCAGTCCCATAGATGGCTTCGACCATGGCATCCTGAATTAGGTCAAAGTGACGCGCATCAATGCCTACTGAGATTTTTTGTTGGAATTTGGCAGGTATTTTTTTTGGGTCCCCATCGATGGCTTTGATCAGATGCGGGGTGTAGTAATATCCCTTATTTGCAAAAATAGCTGCTAGATTGGCCATTTGCAATGGAGTCACTTGCATCTCTCCTTGGCCGATGGAAAGGGAATAGATGGTGGAGTATTTCCAATGCCCTGCTCCGTAGATGCGGTCATAGAGTTTGCTAGAAGGGATATCTCCTCCTTTTTCTCCGCTCATGTCAATTCCTAGTGGACCACCCAATCCAAATTTCAAAACACGCTCTCGCCAGGCGTTCAAACCTATTTCAGTATCTTTGAAGGTGTTGGACGAGACCTCTCGGTTGATGATCTGGCGAAAAGCTTGGTGGTAGTAGGGATTGCAAGAATTCCGAATGGCGCCAAACAAATTTACTGGGTTGGGATGGTTGTGACAGGCCACCAAAGACTTGTTACAGGCAAAAGTTGAATTGGGAGTCAATACGCCTTCCTGAAGCCCAATTAAGCTCTGCACGATTTTAAAGATGGACCCCGGAGGATAGGTAGCCATGATGGGTCTATTGAATAGCGGCTTAGAATTGTCAGTATTCAGGGTTTTGTAAGTTTTGCCAAACTCCGCGCCGGTCAGTTGATTTGGATCATAAAATGGAGCTGAAATCATGGCCAAGATCTCTCCAGTTTTGGGTTCAATTGCTACCACAGAACCAGTTTTGCCGTTCATCAGCAACTCTCCAAACTGTTGCAAGTCCAGATCAATCGTGGAGGTTAGGTTTTTGCCTGCAGCGGATAGGGTGTCATATTGCCCTTCCTTGAATGGCCCTTTGTCCATTCCACGAACATTGACCATTTTGTATTTAACCCCTTTATTGCCACGTAGCTCGTTTTCATAGTACTTTTCCAAGCCACTAAGTCCTACATAGTCCCCCTGGGAATAGTAGCTTAGGGTATCTCTTTTGAGTTGCCCGGCACTGATTTCTCCAATATAGCCCAAGGCATGTGCTGCTGTTGGAGTGGGATAAGACCTGACGGATCGGGTAAGAATAAATAATCCAGGATAGTCCACCAAAAAATCTTGAATACGCGCAAAGTCGGTGTTGGAGAGTTGCTTGATAAGCGGAGATGGCTTGACCTTGGAGTAACTTTTTGCCGCGTTATATCCCTCGATTAACTGCTCTTTATTGATTCGAAACAGCTCGCAAAATTTAGCAGTATCCTTCAAATGGAATTCCCGTGGAACCACCATCAAATCAAATATGGGGTTGTTGAACACCATCAATTTGCCAGAACGATCATATACCAATCCTCGGTAAGGGTGATCCACAATTCGTTGGATGGCATTACTTTCTGCTCTTTTCAAGAAGCTATCATCCAGAACTTGGATCGCAAAGAGTTTGACAAGTAATATCCCACTCAATAAAAAAATGACCAATAGGATGACGGCAGGACGTTGATCTCTCATGAGATGCTTCGTTTACGACTAAAGAAAAGCAATTGCACCACTAAGGTAAGTAGCAAGGTGAATAGTGCGGAAAAGAAGCTTTTGATTAGAATTTCAAAAAATCCGCCAGTACCCCATTGGTCAGCGGTAAAGAAAGCAAGGCAATAAACAAATAGGAGTGGGAAGGCATAGCTAATGTATCGTCCAAATCCTATCTGACCGAGGCTAGGCTCTTCTGCTTCATCAAATCCTCCAGTAGGGCTAGCAACCTTGAGCCAGGTGGGCTTTAAAAATGCAAATAAAGTCGCTGCTGCGGTATGCATACCGATTGTTTCGAAGAAAATATCCAAGATAAATCCAACACAAAATGCAATCAGCATCAAGGGGATGGTGCGAATGGTGCTCGGTAAAATCAATAAACCGAGCAGGTATAAAAAGCCAAAGGCGTACCCAAAGACGGCAAGATTTTTTAGAAATAGAATTTGAACCAATCCTAAAATTAGTATCAAGAAGCCGTACGAAAACAGGTTTCTAATATTCATTGATCAAATCGGATTGACGGTATAGGGAATCGAGCTCTTGAAAGCGAGTATTTTCCACCAAGTAGACGTAGGTTAATTTACTAAAATCAGTGCTCAATTTTACGGTTAATGCTAAATAATTGGGATCAGCTTTGTTGACTTCCACTTTTGAAATTTTTCCAATCAGGATTCCTTCAGGAAACACGGCATTGAAGCCGGATGTGATTACGGTGTCCCCTTTGCTCGCTTTGACGTGCCGGGGAACATACAGCAGCTGTACTTCAGTCGCATTACGCCCGTCCCATTGGACCGAACCAAAAACATCCGAAGATTTGATTTTCGCAGAAATTAGGAGGTTGGTGTTCAACACTGAAAATGCAACCGAATAATTCTCCGACACGGATTTGACCCTTCCTACTACCCCTTGGGCATTAAAAATACCCATTCCAGGTTTGATGCCATCTTTCGCTCCTTTGTAAAGCGTAAGGTAATTCTGTGAAAATCGAAGGGAATTGGCCACTACGCGAGCACCTTTGAGTTGAAAGGTTGCTTCTAGCGTGGAATCAATTGCAAACGACATGCTGTCAGGCTTGACCTGTAATCTCAGCAACTCCTGGTTCAGGCTCGCATTTTCTTCCAAAAGTGCGGCATTGGCATCTACGAGGGAGAAAAACTGAACTACATCTGCCTGTTTTTTGAGGGCATTGCCCACCAATTCAGTCGAACTATTAAAGAATGCTGCGCCTTGAGGGGAATTGTTGGAGACAATCATCCAGATCGCCAAAAATTCAAGAAATGCGAATAGTAAAAATGCTCTTACACGGTAAATGAACTGAAGGATGCGTAGCATTCAGAAATTAGGTCATCAGAACGGTTCGGAAGTGTTGAATGTTCTTAAGTGCAGTGCCCGTACCACGAACAACAGCTCTTAATGGATCTTCTGCTATATGAATGGGAAGCTTGGTCTTTTGGTGCAGACGCTTGTCTAGACCCTTCAACAAGGCTCCGCCACCCGTGAGGTGGATGCCGTTATCGTAAATATCTGCAGATAATTCCGGTGGAGCGATTTCCAAGGCTTTCAATACGGCTTCCTCGATTTTGGAAACTGATTTATCCAAGGCAAAAGCAATTTCAGAATAGGATACCTTGATCACTTTTGGAATTCCAGTCATCAAATCCCGTCCTCGAATCTCGTAGTCATCTGGACCATTCTCCAATTCGGTAAGCGCAGAGCCAATCGCAATTTTTACCTTCTCCGAAGAGCGCTCGCCTATCAATAGGTTGTGCTGCCTTCTCATGTAGTCCAAGATGTCCTTGGTAAAAGTATCTCCAGCAATGCGGATAGACTGATCAGCAACTATCCCAGACAAAGCGATAAGTGCAATTTCTGTGGTTCCACCTCCAATGTCTACGATCATGGATCCCATTGGTTTTTCAATATCGATTCCGATACCAATTGCCGCAGCTATTGGTTCATAAATCATGTAAACCTCCTTGGCTCCAGCATGCTCAGCGGAGTCACGCACCGCTCTTTTCTCTACTTCGGTGATGCCAGAAGGAATGCAAATTACCATTTTGTGGGACTGAGGAAATAGGCCTTTTTTCTGCCCAGGGATCATTTTGATCAATCCACGAATCATTTGCTCTGCAGCGTAGAAATCTGCAATTACGCCATCTTTTAGGGGACGGATGGTCTTGATGTTTTCATGCGTTTTTTCGTGCATGTTCATTGCCTCTCTTCCCACAGCCAAAACCCGATTGTTGGTTTTGTCTATGGCAATAATTGAGGGTTCATCTACCACGATTTTGTCTTTATGAATAATTAGGGTGTTTGCCGTACCCAAATCAATGGCTATGTCACTTGAGAAAAAATCAAATAGTCCCATTCTTAATTTTTTTTTTGAATTTAAACTCGGTAATGGACGTTTAGGATAGTCCTTGCGTACTATTTTTGACCGAGAATCGACAAAAATATTACCTTAAATTGATAAAACAGAGAGAAAGAAGTTTTTTTGTTTTGGACGGGTAGAAATAGGAGTGAATTGTTCCTGACAGTCAATTTCCCAAGACAATGGATTAAATTTAGGTAAAATTTAGGAGCATTCGATGACCTATTTTGTATTTCGTCAATCTTTCTATTACTTTTGTACTGTATTCTAAAATTTCTAGAGGGGACAACAGTCCCCTCTTTCATTATCCTGCTGTATGAGTGACCTAAAGCATGTGATCTTAGACCTAGTCCAAAAGCACCTTCCTGATGCGGAACATTTTATTGTGGAGGTGAAAATTGATCGGGTGGCTGACAAAACCAAAATCCTCATTTTGGTAGACGCCGATCAAGGGATGACTATCGCTGCCTGCGCCTCCTTGAGTAGGGCCTTGTCCGGGGAGCTCGAAACCAATGAACTTTTGGACGAAGCGTACACCTTGGAGGTGTCTTCACCTGGCTTGGATTATCCGCTTACCGAAATAAGACAATACCAAAAAAATACGGGTAGGTCTCTAAAGGTCTATCTGGTTTCGGGAGAGGAAGTCCTAGGCAAATTAAAGGAAGTTGGGGAGCAGGGGATTAAATTGGTGGTCACCAAAAAAGAAAAAGGAAAAAAAAGTGTGGAAGAGGAGCATTCCTATTCCTTCAATGAACTAAAAAAATCTATCGTACAAGTATCTTTTAATTAATACCAATGGATGCAAAAATCTTAATTGAATCCTTCGCAGAGTTTGCGAGATCAAAAA
>JBILBQ010000073.1:0-14340 GCA_044353615.1 Algoriphagus sp.
CAGCTAAGGAAATTACTAGAGACACTAAAGGTCCAGTAGCTTCTATCTTCACTCAAGGTTTGATGCGTTATGCAGAAGGCATTGACATGGTAGAAAAGTCTATCGTTTCTTACGGTTCAGTTGAAATGGGACGTTTGGAAAAAGGCCTTATCTGGGTTTCTTTGTTCATCGCTCTTGCTCCAATGTTGGGCTTCTTCGGTACTGTAGTTGGTATGATCTTCGCCTTCGATACAATCGAAGCAGCTGGTGATATCTCTCCATCTATCGTAGCAGGTGGTATCAAAATCGCCCTTTTGACTACAGTAGCTGGTTTGATCGCGGCAATGATCCTTCAATTGTTCTACAACTACTTGGTGTCTAAAATCGACTCCTTGGTGAACGACATGGAAGATGCTTCCATTTCATTCGTTGATATCTTAGTTAAGCACAAATTGACTGGTAAGTAATTACCAGTTCAATCTGCTTGCTCAATAAATTAAGTTATAAACTTCTGAAACTATGGATACTTACGATATAATGCTTTATGCCACCTACCTGCTTGCAGTAGTTGGAACCACCTTGTCCATTGTGATGCCCTTACTAAAGTCTTTGGATGATCCGAAAGGATTGATGAAGTCAGCTTTTGGGGTATTAGGACTTGTAGCAATCTTCTTTATTTGTTATAGCCTTTCTGGCAATGAAGTATTGCCAAAGTTTGAAGGTGCTCCTTTTAATTTGACTCCTGGTATGTCTCAATTGATCGGTGGGATGTTGGTTACTACCTACATTTTAACCATAGTTACAATTGTGTCTATTGTAGTCACTGAACTTACTAAAGCTGTTAAATAAAATGGCAAAAAGTAAAAATAGAATGGGTAATGAGATCAACGCAGGTTCGATGGCAGATATTGCCTTCCTATTGTTGA
Organism: Algoriphagus sp.; assembly: GCA_044353615.1. Taxonomy (GTDB): domain Bacteria; phylum Bacteroidota; class Bacteroidia; order Cytophagales; family Cyclobacteriaceae; genus Algoriphagus. The sequence goes on from JBILBQ010000073.1 coordinate 906, forward strand.
TCTTCTTCCTCGTGACTACTACTATTGCTTCGGACAAGGGGATTCTAAACGTTCTACCTCCGAAGCAGGATCCTAATGTGCCGCCTCCAGACATCAAGAAAAACGAGCGAAATATCTTCAACGTCTTGATCAATGCCAACAATGATTTGTTGGTTGAAGGGGAGTACAGAAGGACTGCTGCTGGTCTTGATAAAGATTTCAAAGAATTTATCATGAATTTTGGAGCTCCGGATGAGGATGCTGCTGCATTGTTCAACTCTTTTCCAGCTTCCTTACAAGGACAAGCTTTAAGAAGACCTGATTCATCGGATCACCCTGGTGAGGCCGTAATCTCAATTAAGACTAACCGTGGAACCAGCTATGCTGTATTTCTTGAGGTATTCGATTTAGCCAAAAAGGCGTATTTCGATGTGTATTCAGAAAGAGTAGGTCTTACTTCTGACGAATACAGAGCCTTAACTGGTGATGACGAGGCTTCCAAAGCACTTCAAGACAAGGGTAAAGAGGGGATTCCAATGGCGATCTCTATTGCTGAACCTGATAAAGTAGGAGGAAACTGATATGGCAAAGTTTAGAAAGAAAAAATCAGGTGGTGGACAGCAAATCGACACATCTGCCCTTCCAGATATCATTTTCATGTTGTTGTTCTTCTTCATGGTGACTACCGTATTGAGAGAGCAAGACGTGTTAGTTGATCAGAAAATCCCTCAGTCTACGCAGCTTCAAAAGCTGCAGAACAAGACTTTGATTTCCTACATTTTCATTGGAAAGCCAAAAAACACGAGTCTATACGGTTCTGAGCCGAGAGTTCAAGCCAATGACGTGTTGATTAGCTCTCCAGAGATTGTACAATGGGTAAACCAGGAACGTGATAAGCTACCTGAAGCAGATCGTGCCTCAATCACTATCTCTATGAAAGTAGACAAAGAAGTGAAGATGGGTCCTATCTCTGATGTGCAGACTGAATTGCGAAATGCTGATGCTCGTAAAGTCTTGTATGCTTCAACTAAAAAAACTGAGATAGACTAAATATCTTTCTCGTATATTGAAAGCCATTCGCTATGCGAATGGCTTTTTTTATTTCTGCCTTTATGAACACCCAACCAACCTCCAACAAGAAAGTTCAACGTGCATGGGTCATGTACGATTGGGCAAATTCGGTATACAGTCTGGTGATCACTTCCACGATATTTCCAGTGTATTACAACAGTGTCACTCAAGCTTCAGATGGTTCCGATACCGTTTCCTTCTTTGGCTGGAAAGTAGCGAATACGGTGTTGTATTCTTATTCGATCTCATTTTCATTCTTGGTGATTGCCTTGCTGGCTCCCTTGCTTTCTGGCATTGCAGACTCCTCTGGAAATAAGTTGAACTTTATGAAATTCTTTGTGTACCTAGGGGCAGTATCCTGTATTTCCTTATTCTTTTTTACGGGCGATAATCTTGAATTTGGAATCATCTGTAGTGTTCTAGCGAGTATAGGTTTTTCTGGGAGTATCGTATTTTACAATTCCTTTTTGCCTGAAATAGCCAAGGAAGAAGAGTTTGATATGCTTAGTGCCAAAGGTTTTGCATTTGGTTATATCGGAAGTGTGATTCTCCTAATTTTTAATTTGCTGATGATTCAGCAACCTGATTGGTTCGGGATGCCTGCTGGGAGCTTTGCACCTCGCTTTTCTTTCTTAGTTACCGGCATCTGGTGGATTGGATTCGCCCAGATTCCTTTTCGGGTTTTACCGAATAATCCCTATAAGAAATCTATTTCTGCTGACTACCTCTTGAAAGGATACCGGGAAATAAACGCAGTATTCAAAGAGCTCCGAGCGATGCCTGTAGTGAATCGATTCTTGGCTTCTTTTTTCTTTTATTCGATGGGGGTACAAACGGTCATGTATTTGGCTGCATCCTTTGGAGACAAGGAGCTCGGTATGCCAGGCGACCAACTGATCTTAACGGTATTGATTATTCAATTAGTAGCCATTGGAGGGAGTTATTTTTTTGCTTTTGTGTCCCGAAGGTTTGGGAATAAAACTAGTATGGTGATCATGATCCTAATCTGGATGGGAATCTGTGTAGCTGCCTATTTTGTCAATTCAGTCTACCAGTTTTATTCGTTAGCGTTTGTGGTGGGCCTAGTGATGGGGGGGATTCAGTCGCTATCTCGATCCACGTATGCCAAGCTGATTCCAACCACAACTACTGACCATGCTTCTTTTTTCAGTTTCTTTGACTTGACAGAAAAAGTCGCTGTCGTTCTTGGAACTGCTACTTACGGAGCTATCGAACAGTTGACTGGAAGCATGCGTAACTCAGCCTTGTTCCTAGTTATTTTCTTTGTGCTTGGAATCTTCTTTTTGAGTAGATTGAAATTACCCGAGAGGAAATCGCTTTCGCCATCGGTCTAAATTATGATGAAAATTCTTTCGGCTTCGGAGATTGCCAATCTGGATCAACTCCACTTGAAAAAGCTGGGGGTTTCTAATCATGCCTTTATGGAGCTGGTAGCTCAACGTTTTGTGAGCTGGTTTCAAACGCAAGGCTTTCCGTCATCTACTCCGATAATAGTTTGTGCTGGAGCAGGCAATAACGGGGGCGATGGACTAGCGATCGCCCGTCTACTTTATTTGCTAGGCTATGCAGTAGAAGTGGCAACCTGCTTTTCGGCGGAAGCCAATTTAGCTGCCGACTGCAAACACAATCTTTCCCTGCTTCCCACACAAATTCCTACCTATCCCTTGGATTCTTCACCGTTGCCAGATGGTGGCGTCCTGATAGATGCCTATTTGGGGATAGGATGTAAAGGTGAACTCCGAGAAGAGGCGATTTTGCGAATTAAAAAAATCAATTCGTTTGGAGGAAAAATTATCGCACTAGACCTGCCTAGCGGTTTGCCTGCAGACACTTCCCCGGCTGCCTCTGTGGTCCATGCAACTTCTACAGTCACCTTGGGCTTTCCCAAACTATCCTTACTGTGCCCTGAGCATGCCCAGTTTACGGGTGAATTATTTGTGTTGGACATTGGATTCGAGCCAGAAGAATTTGAAGACTTTCCATCCACTACCTATTATTTGGAGGAGAAAGACATTTTGTCTCGTCATCGGACCTTTCATCGCTTTGCGCACAAGGGAGATTTCGGGAAAGTACTCTTGGTAGCTGGTAGTAAAGGAAAAATGGGTGCCGCGTTTTTGGCAGCCAAAAGTGCGTTTCGAACTGGATCTGGCATGGTGACCGTTTGCATCCCAGAAGAGGAGCGAATAATTCTTCAGACTGCACTTCCAGAGGCCATGTGTGTGTTTGGTGATGTCGTAGACTTATCTAGGTATGATGCGGTAGGAATTGGACCAGGCTGGGGGCTAGACAAAGGAGAACTCTTCCATCAAGTCTTGAATGCTGCTACCAAGCCCATGGTATTGGATGCAGATGCTTTAAACCTCCTTTCCTTAGATCAAAAACTCTGGCCCTTGATTCCCAAAGGTAGTATCCTTACTCCGCACATGAAGGAGTTTGACCGACTCTTTAGACCCTCTTCCACACATTTTGAGCGAATGGCCAAAGCCAAAGCCTGCTGCCTTAAATACGGAATAAATCTAGTGCTTAAAGGGGCCAATTCACTCTGTACGCTGCAAGATGGAAGTCAAGTATTCAACTCTTCTGGAAGTAAGTACATGGCCACAGCAGGGATGGGCGATGCACTGACTGGAATGCTTACTTCCCTCTTGGGGCAAGGTTATTCCCCAGAAAAAGCCCTACTCTGTGGAGTGTTCCACCATGGCTTAGCTGGAGAATTGGCAGGTCGGCGTTACTTGCGTGGAACTATGGCTCAGGATTTGATAGAAGCCATCCCAGAAACCTATCATCGCATCGGCTTGGACTAGCTTTAGTCCTTCTATTTCTACTTTATTTCCATCGTATTTCTACCCTATTTCCCTTTCAAAATTTTCCATGAAACAAGAGAAAGCCTTACTCTGGACCCTGGCAGCCATCAATTTTATCCATATCGTGGATTTCATGATGCTGATGCCGCTCGGTCCCCAACTGATGCGTTTGTTTGACATCAGCCCCAGTGAGTTTGGTTTTTTAGTTTCTTCCTACACCTTCAGTGCTGGAGCATCCAGTTTCTTTGGGGCCTTTATCCTAGATCGTTTTGATCGCAAAAAGATTTTAATTTGGGTGTATGTGGGTTTTACTTTGGGAACACTTGCCTGTGCCTTGTCTCCAAGTTACCCCATTTTGCTGCTGGCCAGAGTAGTGTCTGGAATTTTTGGAGGACTGACCTCTGCCTTGATTCTAGCCATTATTGGGGACGTGGTGCCCGATGAGCGCCGCGGTAGGGCCATGGGCTTGGTGATGTCTGCTTTTTCCTTCGCCTCCGTGATGGGCGTGCCTTTGGGGCTCTTTTTGGCAAGTTTATCCGATTGGCATACGCCTTTCTATATTTTAGCGGCCTTGTCTATTGTGAGCATGGGAATGATTGTCAAGTTTATTCCTTCCATAACTGGACACGTGAATAGTGGTGTGAAGCGCCCCCATCCCTTTGAAGTGATCAGTCGGGTCACGAGCAACCCCAACCAAATGCGAGCCATCACGCTATCCATCATGATGATGCTAGGGCAGTTTATGATCATCCCTTTCCTGAGTCCTTACAATGTGGCCAATGTAGGCTTTTCAGAAATGCAGCTGACCTATGTGTACATGGCTGGTGGAGCCTTCACCATGTTTACCTCTCCTTGGGTAGGCAAGCTAGCCGACAAACATGGGAAGTTGAAGATCTTTACCATTTTCATGGTGCTCAATCTAATTCCGATCGCGATCATCACTCACCTGAGCGTCACTCCTGTGGCTTTGGTATTGGTGGTGACGACCCTGTTTTTTGTGACTTCCAACGGGCGTTATGTGCCAGCGGCAGCTTTGGTGACGGGTACCGCGCAACCAGAAAATCGGGGTAGTTTTTTGAGTTTCAATTCTGCCGTGCAGCAGCTGGCAGCTGGCTTTGCATCCTTGCTCGCTGGCTTTCTGATTGGAGAGAATGACTTGGGGCAGCTGACCAATTTCAATTATGTAGGCTATCTGGCAATTTTCTTCAGTATCCTCTGCATTCCCTTGGCTTGGCGCATCAAAGTGGTCAGCTAAAAAAAACACCTCCAAAATTAAATTCTGGAGGTGTTTGAATGAGTTTGCCTTTCTTAGAACTCTGCGTTTCCTGGAGTTCTTGGGAAGGCGATCACATCACGGATGTTGCCCATGCCGGTAACAAACAATACCATGCGTTCAAAACCAAGTCCAAAGCCTGCGTGTGGCGTGGCTCCAAATCGCCTTGTATCTAGGTACCAGCTAAGTTCTTCGGTTGGGATATGCATTTCCTGCATGCGTTGGGTCAGCTTATCTAGGCGCTCTTCTCGCTGAGAGCCTCCGACGATTTCTCCAATACCCGGAAACAAAATGTCCATGGCGGCTACTGTTTTTCCGTCCTCATTTTGACGCATGTAGAAGGCTTTGATGCCTTTCGGGTAGTCGGTGAGGATCACAGGCTTCTTGAAATGTTTTTCAACTAAGTAGCGCTCGTGTTCGGATTGCAAATCGGTACCCCATTCTTCGATGAGGTAGTGGAATTTCTTCTTTTTGTTGTGGTTGGAGTTGCGCAGAATGTCGATCGCTTCGGTGTAGGTGAGGCGAACGAAGTCGTTCTCAATTACAAACTTCAGCTTGTCCAAGAGGCCCAATTCTGCGCGCTGTTCGGTTGGCTTGGATTGCTCCTCTTCAGCGGCACGCTGGTCCAAAAAGGCCAGATCCTCTGCGCAATGATCCAGTGCGTAGCGAATGATGTATTTCAAGAAGTCTTCGGCCAAGTTCTGGTTGTCTTCTGCATCGTAGAAGGCCATTTCCGGCTCGATCATCCAAAACTCTGCCAGGTGGCGTGTGGTGTTGGAGTTTTCCGCTCGGAAGGTAGGACCAAAGGTGTAGATTTCTGCCAAAGCCATAGCTGCTAGCTCTCCTTCTAGCTGGCCGGAAACGGTGAGGTTGGTTTCTCTTTCGAAGAAGTCCTGGCTGTAGTCGATCTTCCCATCTTCGGTTTTGGGAGGGTTGCTAAGGTTGAGGGTGGTCACCTTGAAGGTTTCCCCTGCACCTTCCGCATCCGATGCCGTGATGATGGGCGTGTGGATGTAGAAAAATCCTTTGGTATTGAAAAAGGTGTGTACTGCATAGGCCAGCGCATGACGCACACGGAAGACTGCACTAAAGGTATTGGTTCGCATGCGGAGGTGTGCGATCTCTCGGAGAAATTCCAGGGAGTGCTTTTTAGGCTGCAGTGGATATTTTTCAGGATCTGATTCACCCAAAATTTCGATGCCTGTCGCATTCAGTTCAGACTGCTGACCAGCGCCTTGAGAGGCAATCACCGTGCCTGTGATTTTTAGACATGCGCCTGTGCTGCACTTTTTGAGTACTTCTTCAGCAATCACATTGGGGTCGGCCACTACCTGGTAATTGGTAATGATGGAGCCGTCGTTGACTGCGATGAAGGAAACATTCTTGTTGCTTCGCTTGGTGCGTACCCAGCCCATCAGGGTGATTTCTTGTCCGATCAGGTCTTGTTCCAGGATGGTCTTGATTTTGACCCGTTTGTTGAATGCCATGTGTTTGGGGTAGAGGAAGCTTAAAACGACCTCTTTAAATTTAGTAGAATGCAAAAAAACGATTAAATCACCTTTTTATCAAAAAATTGACGCTTTTTCCTAAATTTGAATATGCAGTTTTCCTTGGAAGCATGCTCCTTTTTCGCAAATAAGTGGTTTGATTCATTTCAATGCAAAAGTTAACGCTTTCTCAGTCACTCTCTCAAAAACTTTCTCCGCAGCAGATTCAGTTTATCAAGCTGCTGCAAGTGCCTACGGCGGAGTTGGATGCCCGTATCGAAGAAGAGCTCGAAATCAACCCTGCCTTGGAAGAAGGCAAGGTGGAAGAGAGCGAGTCTTCTGGAGAGGAGGATTACGATGAGGGATTTGGAGACGAGTATGGGCAAGAGTCCAATGAGGTCAATGTTGACGACTACCTGGATGACGACTATGGGGGCTACAAAATGCAGGGGGATGGGAACTACAACCCGGACGATGAGGATCGAGAGATTCCTTTTTCTGCGCCAAGTTCCTTGCACGAACAGCTGATTACCCAGTTGAACTTTTTGAAGCTGGATGAGCGACAGCGGATTATTGGAGAGCAGCTTATTGGTAGTATTGAGAATGATGGGTACATCCGTCGGGAACTAACTGCCATCATCAACGACCTGGCTTTTTCTCAAAACATAGAAATCGACTTCGATGAACTCGAGGAGATCCTTCGAAAAATTCAGAGTTTTGATCCAGCAGGAATTGCCGCAAGGAGTCTGCAAGAATGCTTAATTATCCAGTTGGAACGCAAGGAGCATCCGGATGATCCTACTGTGCAACATGCCTTGTCCATCATTCAGGATTGCTTTGAGGAGTTTACCAAAAAGCATTATCCCAAAATTCAAAAACGTCTCAACCTTGATGAGGAAGAGATCAAGATAGCGGTGCAGCTCATCACGCGGCTCAATCCCAAACCAGGAGGGGTGGCAGATGGCTTAGTACTCACCCAGTACGTAATTCCAGACTTTATTTTGACGATCAATGGAGGGAAGTTTGAGATCCTGTTGAATTCAAAAAATGCTCCAGAGCTTCGGATCTCACGTTCCTACTCAGAGCTTTTTGACACCTACGACAAGAGCGACAAGAAGGATAAAAAACTCAAGGAGACGGTCACCTTTGTCAAACAGAAGTTGGACTCAGCCAAGTGGTTTATTGATGCGATCAAACAGCGGCAAAACACCTTGCTTCGAACCATGGAGGCGATTCTTCAGTACCAAACTCCTTTCTTTGTAGATGGAGATGAGGCGGCCCTTCGCCCCATGATCTTAAAAGACATTGCAGAAAAGATTGATATGGATATTTCTACTGTTTCCCGAGTGGCGAATAGTAAGTCCATTCAAACCGAATTTGGGGTATTCCCTTTGAAGTATTTTTTCTCTGAAGGCATCGCTACAGACAGTGGGGAGGACGTAAGTAACCGTGAGGTAAAGTCAGTCCTTCAAGGTATGGTAGATGCAGAGGACAAAAAGAAGCCCTTGTCTGACGACAAGCTGGTGAAGATGTTGAATAAAAAAGGCTACAATATTGCCCGCCGTACAGTCGCCAAGTACCGAGAGCAACTTCAGATTCCGGTGGCTAGACTTCGAAAAGAACTCTAGTGGTACGGAAACTGGCGCTCCTGCTTTCGGTGGTCTTTCAACCCTTGCTGATGCCATCTTTGGTGTTTGGGGTATTATTTTTCGGGATTCCCCAGGCGAGCAGCATTCCCGATTCTTTTAAGGTTCGGCTTTTTTATTTGATTGTGACTTCCACCCTGTTGATTCCCATGGTCTTGATGCTGGGCCTTCGTTGGAGTGGAATGGTCAAAAGTTTGCACTTTGAAGAGAAAAGTGACCGAAGGACTCCCTTTATTTTGGTCACGTTTTTTTACCTGCTGACCACCTATTTTTTGAAGGAAAAGACCGAACTGGATCCAATTCTCTGGCAGGGGATGGGGGTCATTACTCTTTCAGTCGCCTTGCTGACGGGGGTCACTTTTTTTTGGAAGATGTCAGCTCACATGACCGGTATTGGTGGGCTATTAGCTGTGCTGGGGGTCTTGGGAATTCATTTTCCTTCCATGGATCTGGCTTACCTGTTAGTGGCGACCCTCTTGTTGGGAGGCTTGGTAGCCTCTGCACGATTGTATTTGGATGCCCATCGCCCGGCTGAAGTTTATGTGGGACTTTTGGTGGGGTTTGCCATCTGCTGGATGGGGTTTATGTGGATTTACGGATTCTAAATCAGCTTGAAATTTCAAACCAAGCATTCGATTAGCAAAAAAAAACTCCCTTAGCTAAGGGAGTTTTGATTGTAGTAGTTGACGGAAGATTCTTGTTAGAAAAGTCCGATGGCTAGGCCAAAGCTAATTTGATTTGCTGCTGTTTTGAATGGACCTCTGTCGGCCTGCCACATAGGATTGAGGTAGTAGGTAGACCAAACATAAAATCCTGGGCTTCCAGCTTTAAAGTTCAGGCCGTAGCGAATTTTTTCTATGCCATAGTTTTCGGCTTGTTTGACTTTAACTGCACCGGTGGTAGGGGAGTCGTAGGCAATTTTAGTTTGGGCTTGGTAGAGGTATCCTACTCGGGCGCCGAGGCTTACGCGAAAGCTTTTGCTGTAGTCCTTTTTGTTGAGATTGTACTGCAGGTCTACTGGAACTTCTAGGTAGTTGACGGCAAGGTTGTTGGTTTTGACGTCGATGGTGGTTCCATAGACACTTTTCACTTCCTTCAATACGGAAGATTCAGCGCCTAGTGTGCTGCTGCGGAATAGGTTTTCATCGTTTTTGAAGGAAAATTTATTGGTTGCGATTCCGATTCCTGGGCTGAGGACAAAGCCAGATTGTTCTCCAAAAATTTTGAATGGTTTTTGGTAATAGACATTGAAGGCTCTTGAACCAAATAAATTTAGACCTAGATCAGCGGGTCTATTGGTCAGTTGGTTGAATCCAAACTCAATGCTCAGGTCATTGGGGATGTTTGGTCGTCCACCAATAGGTGTTTTGGGGCTAGTTGGAGCGGAATCTTGTGCTTGAGCATTTAGTGTAAATGCTAGGAAGGCAAGCGTGAGTATTTTTTTCATCAAAGAAGTTTCTTTTCAAGAGAATGTGGGCAAAAATATAAAATTTGCAAGGATTTATGCGCCTGTTGGTCTTAATTATTCTTAAGGGAGGGGGATGGATAAATCTTGTATTTTCTGAATTCTTCTGATTTTCTTTTTGGAGGGAAACAATTAATCTTTACTTTTGCAATCCAATCTGGCTTCGTAGCTCAACTGAATAGAGCACCTGATTACGGCTCAGGAGGTTTCAAGTTTGAATCTTGACGAGGTCACAAAAACCAACCCTAACTCTCTTAAAATCAAGAAGTTAGGGTTTTTTGTTTTCAAAAAGTTCCAAGTAAGGTTCCAAATTTTCACTTTTCGGGTATTCTTTTTAGATTGTGAGAAGTATGGGAGTTACCATTTCACTCAATTACGGAAGGAAGAAAGAAGACTACGGGAAGGAGGATTTTATCCCAGTGGTGGTGTACTACTATTACACGGGTAAGAAGATAAAACTTTCCACTTCTGTGGTGGTGAAGATGAAGGATTGGGATTTTGATTGGGAGAAGAAACACAACAAAAACCCAATACGAAATTCTGATTCTGAACATATTGAGAAAAATCTACTCATCAAACAGAGGGTAAAGGAGATTGAGGACCTCGTTCATAAGATTAAACTCAATTATGAACTCCCAACCATTGATTTGGTCAGGTCACATCTTAAAAACAACCAAAAGAAAAGGGAGAAAAAAACTTTTAAGAATTTAGACTTCCTCTTCATTCTCAACCTATACAGAAATTACATCCAAGATAAGACAGTCCTTCGGGGTGGTTACAAAAGAACGGTGAAATCCAACTTGAAGAGGATTGAGGAGTTTGTCACCGACTTGGGTTCAAAAGAAAAGTTTAAGGTAACCATCACCGATGTGGATGATGAGTTCCAATGGAAGTTGTTGGATTACTTGAATAAGAAAGGAGAACAACCTACTACCATCAAGAAGAGATTTGTTGTTTTGAGTTCTCTGTTTACTTGGAGTAAAAAAAACAACTTTACCGATTTGAACTTCAAACCGATAAGTTTCAATCACGATAACGACCGTGATGTTATTTATTTGACTCGTGAGGAGGTGATTCAATTATATAGTTTCACGGAGTTCAATTTTGAAAACCCAAACCATAAAAAACATACCTCCCATTACATTTCAGATGTTTTGAAATCAGGTAAAACGGTTACTTATACGAACTATGAGGTATATCGTGACATGGTTGTTTTCGGATGTGGGGTAGGGTGTAGGTATGGTGATTTATTCAAGTTGAAACTGGATAACTACCAGTTTTCAGAGGATAGGTCCAAGGGGTTTTTTGTTTTCCGAATGGAGAAAAGTAGGGTGGGAAAACAGGTGAAGGTTCCTGTGAATAAATTAACTTTTGAGATTTGGAAAAAGTATTCAAGGGGTAAATCAAGAGAGGACTATTTATTCCCAAGGACTTCAACGGGTAAATCCATTTACAACGAGAAGGTTAATAAAAACATCAAGGTCATTGGAGAAATCGTCAAACTAAATCGGTTAGTTTCCAAACCACAATTCACCATTGAAGGTCAAGTGATGGAAGGTAGTGATGTGAGAAAACCACTTTTCAACTTTCTTTCTTCCCACATCATGAGAAGAACATTTATTCGGGAAGGAATTGAAAATAAGATTCCTACTCACATCTTGATGTCCATGTCTGGTCATACCACAGAAAAGGTATTTCGGAAATACTTTTCTACAACCACAAAAGAGTTGGGGGAAGAGGGGAGTAAATTATTCTCCTATGATTTGATAGATGAAGTTGAACCTATACCAGTTAAATCTGATTCTGAAAACATCCCTCAAACCAAGGTTGAAAAATTGAAAGAGTTAAAGTTATTATTTGACGAGGGGTTGATTCCAAATGAGGTGTATCTGGATAAGGTGAGGGAACTACTCTAACTTTTTTCTATACCAGAAAAAATTATCCTCGATATAAAAACCACCCCCATATACCTTTCAAAAAAAACTTTTTCCCAGTTACAAGAAACCATCAACGAAAAAACCACCCCTAAAAATCAGAGGTGGTTTCACTTTTACCCTATAGGTGGATGGAGGTAAAAGTTGGGTTCTATCTTATCAGTAGTTTGGACACCTTTTGGAGTTCGTCCATATCCTTACTCACATTCTTTATTCTGGATACCAACCCCAAAAACATCCTCTTAATCCCACTCATCAACTTTGTGAATAGGTTTTCATTAAGGGGTTGAACTCCAATGGAGGAGACTACTTTGGAGAGTGTTTTGGTGGTTTCTAAAAGGTTTTCCAACAACTTCTTCGTATTACCATTGACCTTCTCCAAACTCTCCTCAAATACCTCTTTGTATCTGTAATTGGTTTTCTCATATCCCATCTTTTTGATGGATACCAAATACTTCTTCGTTTGTAACGATTTCTGATTGTGTTGGTAAAGGTTCTCTAATACAGGTCTCAATTCTCCTTCCAATTGGGAGTACCTCTTCTTTAATCCTTCCAAATGGTTTTTTACTCTATCAATTTCATCGTTGAGTTCTCCAAACTCATTGATTTTGGATTCAATCTCCCTACCTCGTTGGAATTCGGTGAGGAGTACCTCCCTTATCAGTTCTTTTAATTCCATTTGTTTCATTTCCATCCACTTTAATTGTCTACCTATAAATATGTGGGGAATGAAAAACCCACCTCTTTTTGGGAGGTGGGTTGAATCTTTAATTTGATTTAAGTTAGTCTGGACATGTTCCCCATTTAGGTTTATTTTGAAATATCAATGGAGTATTTCTTGAGAAGTTCAAAGGTTCTGAAATTATATTTGGTACACACCAATTAGAAATGTTTTGATTAAATTCAGAAACATCAAACATACTTTCCATATTAGTTACTTTTTTAACATTCCAATTCCCAATAGGTTGGTTGAATTCATTTCGTTTAACACCTCCTGAAAACATATTACTCATATTAGTAACCTTACTTACATCCCAATTTCCAATCGATTGGTTGAAAGGTGTAATTTGAAACATTCTCTCCATATTAGTAACCTTACTTACATCCCAATTTCCTATAGATTGATTGAAAGGTGTCCTTGAAAACATCCAACTCATATCAGTAACCCTACTTACATTCCAATTTCCTATAGGTTGATTAAATCTTGAATTAAAAAACATATTACTCATATCAGTAACATTACCAACGTTCCAATTTCCAATAGGTTGAGAAAAAACTGTATTACCAAACATGTAATTCATATCAGTAACCTTACTTACATCCCAATATCCTATAGGATAGTTGAAAGTAGAACCTTCAAACATCCAACTCATATCAGTAACATTACTCACGTCCCAACTCCCAATATTTCCAATTTGTACACCAGGTTTACCTCTAAACAACCTATTCATGTCTGTAACCAATGAAGTACAAAGTTTACTATTATCTAAATATCCAAAAAGTCCTTGATTTTCCCTTAATGTTTTGTTATCAACAACCGTGTATTCAATTCCATTTATGAAACCTTTATCTCCTGATTTTACATTTTCACATATACAAGTAACCCCATTTTGACCTAATTTAAATATTGGAGTTAGTTGTCTAAACTTAACAGTTACATTCTTTTCCTTATCAACTTTTATAGTTTTGGGAGTTTCAGTACCAGTTAAATCACCACCCCAACTTTCAAATACCCATCCCTCTTTTGGTTTTGGA
>JBILBQ010000010.1:0-45239 GCA_044353615.1 Algoriphagus sp.
AATGACTTCAATATCAAAGGTTTTCCAAAACTTCACGTCACTTCCTTTCGAATTAAGTCCGCAAATTTAGGTAATAATTTATCATCAGTGAAACAGAAATTGAAATATAATTCGGCTTCATCGATCTTTTTTACTTTTTAACGCTATTCCGTGCTTGGTGAATGACGCTCGACAATATCAGATGCAAGGAAAAGTGCCGCTCTCATTGAGGAACAATCCGCAATATTTTTACCCGCAATAGCATAGGCTGTGCCATGATCTGGAGAAGTTCGAACCACTGAAAGGCCTGCAGTGAAGTTCACTCCGCTACTAAAGGCAATGGATTTGAATGGGATAAGGCCTTGATCGTGGTAAAGTGCCAGCACTCCATCAAATTTTTGTTGGTGCATCATTCCAAAAAAGCCGTCAGCGGGGTAGGGACCAAAAACGTAATGACGGGCATCTTTCAATTCTTGAATGGCTGGCTTGAGGATTGTTTCTTCCTCTGAACCCAACAACCCATCTTCGCCTGCATGTGGATTTAAGCCTAGAATGGCAATTTTTGGTTTATTGATTCCAAAATCCTGCTCTAAGCTCATGATGAAAATCTTAGTTTTCTCGATGATTTTTTCTTTAGTAACCGCAGCAGCAACTTGCGAAAGTGGAATATGTCCTGTAACTAAGCCTACCCGTAGGTCTTCTCCCACCAGCATCATCAGTCCAGAGGAACTCCCAGTTGCTTCAATCAAATATTCCGTGTGCCCTACAAAAGGGACTGCCTCGGAATTGATATTGCTTTTTGAAAGGGGAGCGGTGACTAACCCCTGAATTTTTCCAGACTTTAAATCCTCCACTGCAGCAGCAAAAGATGCTAGTGCAAGTTTTCCTGCTTCCTGCGTTTCTACTCCTGGAATGACTTCAGGACATTCCTCTACACAGTTGATCAGATTCACTTTGCGGTGTTGGATTTCCTCATGGCTACGAACCTGGGTAAAGTAAAAATCTTCGAGGTTCATCAACTTCTTGTAGTGAGTTAAGGCTTTGCCATGCCCATAAATCAAAGGAGTAAAGTTGCTGAAAACGCGAGCATCCGCAAGTGATTTGAGGATTACTTCTGGTCCAATCCCATTGATATCTCCAATACTAATTCCTAGAATGGGTCTTTGTTTCTTTGTTTGCATGGCGTTAAGTAGTACAGAGGCGCGAAACAAATTTCCGTGCCATCTGGGAATAATCCCTTAATTTTGAAACGGCAATTTACAAAAAAAAAACCAGAGGGTTACGATGGAAAAGGTCAAACCTAAAAAGCATCTTGGTCAGCATTTTTTGATTGATCTCAGCATCGCGGAGCGAATTGCTGAGGCAGTAGATGGCCACATGGGTGTAAAGCAGGTGCTCGAAATAGGTCCTGGTATGGGGGTTTTGACTGATTTTTTGGTAAAAGGCAACCTGGAAGTTCACCTAATTGAGATTGATCGAGAGAGTATTGCCTATTTGAATCAGAAATATCCGGACTTGCAAGACCGAATTATAGCAGGGGATTTTTTGAAGTTTGATTTGTCAAGTGCTTTTCAAGCTCCTATCGCAGTGGCGGGCAATTTTCCCTACAACATTTCCTCTCAGATCTTTTTTAAGGTCTTGGAACATAAAAACCAGGTTACAGAGGTGGTGTGCATGCTCCAAAAGGAAGTGGCGCGACGAATTGCCTCTCCAAAGGGAAGTAAGGAATACGGGATTCTTTCTGTATTACTCCAAGCTTGGTATGACATAGAGTACCTTTTCTCGGTTCCTCCAGGGGTATTCAATCCGCCTCCGAAGGTGAATTCTGGAGTTATCCGTCTCAAAAGAAATCAAGTCCAGCATTTGGATTGCAACGAGAAACTTTTCTTCCAGGTGGTCAAAGGTGGATTTGGAAATCGACGGAAAACCCTTCGAAATTCTCTAAAATCATTCCAACTTACAGAAGAGTTTAAGGCAAATCCAATTTTAGATAAGCGTGCAGAGCAATTGGATGTGGCTGATTTTGTATTTTTGACTCAACAAATCGAAAAAGGTCGTGGAGCAAATTAAAAAATTTGAGCTTTCGAAAGAATACTTGGAGCGTCTCCAAACGGGGATTGCTGCTGAGGACACGTCCTATATTTTGGATTCGTTAGCTGGGGTCAATGTGGCGGATATTGCTGCTATCCTGGATGAACTAGAAACTTCCGAGTCCATTTACGTGCTTCGCTTGATGGAAAGTCAATTGGCAGCAGATATCGTGATTGAGCTGTATGATACTACCCTTGAAAAAGTCCTTCAAGAGCTTGAAATAAAAGAGGTTGCCTCCTGGATCCAGCTAATGGACTCAGATGATGGAGCAGACATTATCAGCTTATTCTCCGAAAAAGAAAGGGAGGAAGTGATTGCTGAAATAGACGATCGAATCAAGCTGGAGCAAATTTTGGAATTGCTTCGCTATGAGGAAGATACTGCAGGCGGGATCATGGCCAAGGAATTTATCCGGGCCAATAAGAACTGGAATGTAGTTCAGACCATCAATGAAATCCGGAGACAGGCAGAAAATGTGGAGAAATTCTACTCCATCTACGTGGTCAACAACAAGCAGCAGCTGCTCGGTCGAGTGTCGCTCAAGAAAATCATTCTTTCTGCCTCAGAAACCACCATTGAAAGTATCATGGAGGATGAGGTGATCTCGGTACCCGTGCACATGGACCAAGAAGAAGTAGCGTCCTTGATGCGAAAGTATGACTTAGAATCTGTGCCTGTAGTCAATGTCAAAAATAAGTTGGTAGGCCGAATCACAGTAGATGATATTTTGGACGTCGTACAAGAGGAAGCTGAGGAAGATATGCAGGCCATGGCCGGGGTTTCTGCAGACATTGAAGAATCGGATTCGGTATTCACCATTTCCAAAGCTCGCTTGCCTTGGCTTTTGATTGGTGTCATTGGAGGATTGATGGGGGCCAAACTAATTGGCTTTTTTGAAGGAGGACTTTCAAAATACCTGGCATTGGCTTCGTTTATTCCTTTGGTCGCTGCAACGGGTGGCAATGTGGGGATTCAAGCATCCTCGCTGATTGTGCAGTCCCTCGCTTCGAAATCTGCCTTTGACGACACCCCTTGGCAACGATTTTTCAAAGGTTTTTTGGTAGCCTTACTCAATGGTTTTGTGCTTGGAGTTTTTGTATTCCTTGTGGTTGCTTATCTATATGGTTTCGAACCTGTATTTGGCATTACTGTAGGGGTGGCTCTATTTTGTGTGGTCCTTTTGTCTTCATTTATGGGCACAGTGACTCCTTTGGTTTTGCATCATTACGGCATCAATCCAGCCATTGCATCTGGTCCATTCATCACTACTACCAATGACTTGCTTGGTTTGGCGGTATATTTTGGCGTTGCCATGTTGTTATTAAATCTCTAAGAATGAAGGTGCTGATTGTGGACCAAATGCATGAGAGCATTCTTGGGCTTTTGGAAAAATATGGATTTGAAGTAACCTACTTGCCTAAGATTACTCGAGAAGAACTTTTTGAACAAATCGGTTCCTATGAAGGAATACTTATTCGATCCAAGACGCCTTTGGACCGTGAGCTACTCGAGCGGGCTACTCGACTTCAATTTATCGGTAGGGCAGGAGCTGGTTTAGATCAGTTGGACCTCGATTATTTAAAAGAACGAGGAGTGGCGCTTTTTCATGCGGCCAAAGGCAATCGAGATGCGGTAGCAGAGCATGCGGTAGGAGGATTATTGGCCCTGTTCAATCACTTAAATCAGGCAGATCAGCAGGTAAGGAAAGGAATTTGGGATAGAGAAGGAAACCGTGGCGTCGAGCTGAAGGGAAAGACGATTGGGATTTTTGGCTATGGAAATATGGGAAAAGCATTTGCCAAACGCTTGAAAGGGTTTGGAGTGAATGTCCTTGCCTACGACAAATACAAAAAAGATTTTGCTAAAAAAGGAGTGCAAGAGGTGAACTGGGAAACGCTTAAACAGGAGGCAGACGTACTGAGCATCCACGTTCCCTTAACCGCTGAAACCCGAGATTTTTTCACGATTGAAGAGCTTAAAAGTTTTTCGAAGCCTTTCTGGTTGATCAATACGGCGAGGGGAGAGGTCATCCGCATGGAAACCCTCAATCAAGCCCTGGATCAAGGGATTTTGAAGGGAGTCGTCTTGGATGTGTTGGAGAATGAAAAATTTGAGCGCTTCAGTTCCGATCAAAAGCTTCAATTTGAATTGCTTGCCAAACGAGAAAATGTGCTATTTACGCCACATGTTGCAGGCTGGACACTAGAATCTTATCAAAAAATAAATGAAGTTTTGGTGAAACAAATTCTTCAAACTTTCGGTAAGCAACTCCATAATTTCATCAACTAAGGAAGAAGTGAAGGCACTTGCTTTGTGAAAATGCTTTCCTATCTTTGCAATGTATTTAAAGGCAACAGGAAGTAACGGTCTCCAAAAAGTGACCGTTACTTTGTTTTTTGAGCCTTTTGAAAATTTATAAGCTATGTCAAAAGTACAGTACTACACCGAAGAGGGACTTAAGAAATTGAAAGATGAGCTTCACGTGTTGAAGACAAAAGGGAGAATAGATATTGCCCATCAGATCGCAGAAGCACGTGATAAAGGGGATTTGAGTGAAAATGCGGAATACGATGCTGCAAAAGACGCACAAGGACTTTTGGAACTTAAGATTGCAAAGTTGGAAGAAGTAGTAGGGAATGCGCGTGTATTCGACAATAGCAAAATGGACACTTCCAAAGTTGGAATCTTATGTACCGTAAAAATCAAGAATGTCAAGAATGGTATGACAGTTTCCTACACCCTCGTATCTGAGGAAGAGGCTGATCTCAAGGCAGGGAAAATATCCCTAGCATCTCCTTTTGGCAAGGGCTTAGCGGGTAAAGCGGTAGGCGATATCGCTGATATCAATGCGCCAGCTGGGAAGCTCCAATTTGAAATCTTGGATATCTCTTTTTAACATTGGGTACGGTTTAAAGCCCAATCCTCCTTTAATTCCAACCTATGGCTAGTTTATTTTCAAGAATCATTTCACGTGAACTTCCAGCTGAAATTGTGGCTGAAGACGAGCAGTTTATTGCTTTTTTGGACATCATGCCCTTGGTTAAAGGACATGTCCTGGTCGTTCCCAAGCGTGAGGTATCCTATATTTTTGACCTTGAGCCGAGCGAATTGTCGAGCCTTCATTTGTTTGCACAGCAGGTAGCCAAAGCCATGGATAAGACCTTGACATGTACCCGTATCGGGATGGCAGTGATCGGCTTGGAAGTTCCTCACGTACACATCCACTTGGTTCCTCTCCGAACAGTGGATGACATCAATTTCACCCGCCCAAAATTGAAGCTGACCCAAGAGGAGCTCGCAGATACAGCCAACTTAATCCGCAAAGGATTTTAAACGGAGTGTAATTCGACCTAGTTCAAAGGCTTAATCCAAATGTTTCGGTAAAGCACATCATGCCCTTCGGCCTGGAGTTTTAGGCCTCCTGGACGATCTGTGATGCCCTTTCCTCCTTCGTTTCCTCCATCAATCCCTGAATTTGGTCCTCCCCATACTTGCTGTATGCTGACCTGATCGTGGACTTTAACGCCATTGAAATACAGGGTTACTTTTGCTTTTTCTACCAATTTGCCAGCACTAAACTTTGCTGCAGTAAAGTGTATGTCGTAGGCATTCCAAGTTCCAACTCCTGTGTAGACTTGCTTTGTGGGTAGGGTTTCGTTAATGACAGCTGCCATTCCATGCAATCCGTAATCGCCATCCAAAACTTGCATTTCATAGCGGTTTTGTAAGTACACGCCGCTATTGCCACCTTCTTTGAGAATGAGAAACTCCACATGAGCCTCAAAATCTCGGAATTCATCCTTGGTTACAATATCGGCAGCTCCGTATTTGCCCCCAGCTCCTGCGGGGTCGTTGCTAGAAATCGCCTTTTTCCCATCTACTGGATCCGTCATTTCTGGCCATTTGATGGGAGGAGTAGCTGCCAATCGTGGACCATTCCAATAGGTCCAATTTTGCTGTAAGGAAGCATTGCTTCCATCCAAATAGAGCTTGGCTCCAGGAGGTGGTGGAGTTCCTAAATAGGATTTTTGCTGGCCAAAACTACTGGCAGTGCTGAGTATAACCAGGAGGATTACTACGACGGATTGAAGCTTGACTTTCATTAGTATTTCAGGTTTATGATGGGTTTGGTGTCAATTGAATGAATAAGTTCGGGAATTTTGATTCAATTCAAAGCTAATTTTTAGGATTGGTGCAAGCCTCAGAACCAACCCAGGGCAGCACCAAAACTTTTTATCCCCAAAATCAGGGTAATTAGCCAAATAAAGGAGCCAAAAAGAATTCCTTTGACTCCAAGTGCATGGGTACCTAACAGTTGTTTGCTGCTGCTCATCCAAAGCAACCAGCCACTAATTAGGGGAAGCAGAATCCCATTTGCCAATTGGGCTAGAGTAATCAGCGTCACGGGCTTGATTCCAAAGGAAGAGAATAGGATTCCTAGCAGTAAAATTGCGCCCATGCTGGCTCGCATTTGAGTGGACTGGATGGATTGGTTCCAACCCAAAATCCCACAAATCACTAGACCAGCGGCGAGGGGTGCGGTCAAGGAAGAAGTGAGCCCGGCAGCCATTAAGCCAAAGCCCATCAAATACGTGCCGAATACTCCAAAAATCCCAGTTAGACCTCTGGCAATATCCTGAGCTGTTTCCAAGTTGGCGGATGGATTGGCAACTCCTGCTACCAAAATTGCCCCTGATACGAGCGCACCCAATACAATAGAAATCCAAAGATCCCGTCGCATGGAGGGGAGTTCTTCTGCTGTGGTCCATTGCTTTTGAACCAAGCTGGCATAAAGAAATAAGTTGTAGGGTACGACCGTGGTGCCAATTAGCGCAACAAGCGTTGGGAGCTCTTCTGAAGAAAAGGTAGGCACAAATCCTCGTAGGAGGGCTGAAAGGTCTGGTTTGGTCAGTGCGGCTGCAATGATGAATGCGATGGACATCAGGATGACTAGGCAAACCAGGATATGTTCAAGCCGTTTGTAGTTTCCTGTCCAAAGTAATGCACCTGCAAGTAGACCTATCCCTAAATTTCCGAGTTCAAGGCTTAGCTGTCCGAACTGCCAAGTGGGTAACGCTACAAAAATCCCAAGGCCTAGCGATGTTCCTGTGATATTTCCACCCTGATAGGCTACATTCCCTATTCCGATAGCCAAGAGAATAAGCGTCATGATGGAATATTTTTGCCACTTACTTCCTGTTCCAGTTCGGACCAGCTGACTAAGGTCCATCCGAGTTAGAATCCCTAGTCTTCCAGAAAGCTCTTGCAAAAAAACCGTGGCCACTACGCTGAGCACCAATGCCCAAATGAGAGTGTAATCGTAGCGAATTCCTGCTAAGGTACAGACTGTGACTGTCCCTGGACCAATAAATGCAGCAGTAATCAGGGGGCCCGGCCCAATAGAATCGGTTAGTTTTTTTAGGTTCACAGTGGGAATTTTTCTGAAAATAGGTATTTGGAGAGAATTTTTGTAGGTTTTCAGGTATACTATTAAAAAAAACAAATGAATTGGATAAAAAGAATTGGAAAGGTTTTAGGGGTTTTTCTACTCTTAATGGTGTTATTTCTTGCTTCCTTGTATCGCCCAGATTTTTCAACCGAGGAAGTCAATGCCAAATACCTTACCCCGGAATCTCAATTTATCGAAGTAGGTGGGATGCGTGTTCACGTGCGAATTAAAGGCGAGGGTGAGCCCATTTTTTTACTCCATGGCAGCTTTGCGTCCTTACATACTTGGGAGCAATGGCAACAGGAATTGAGTCCCTACTACCAAACCATTTCCTTGGATTTTCCAGGGCATGGACTGACTGGCCCTGATTCTTTAAAGCGTTACAGTACAATGGATTACAGTCAGTTAGTTTATGGACTGGCGCAGAAATTAAACCTCCCTAAATACCATTTGGCGGGCAATTCCATGGGTGGCGGAGTCGCGCTGCAGTTGGCTTCAGATCATCCGGAACAGGTGCTTTCACTCAATTTGATAGATGCAGCAGGTGCAACAGCACCACAGAAGAAGCCGGCAGATTCCAGTGCCCAAAAGAAAACAAGTTCAGGAGG
Source organism: Algoriphagus sp. (assembly GCA_044353615.1). Taxonomy (GTDB): domain Bacteria; phylum Bacteroidota; class Bacteroidia; order Cytophagales; family Cyclobacteriaceae; genus Algoriphagus. Next base: position 8,128 of record JBILBQ010000010.1, read on the forward strand.
TGCTTGGATCTTCCAGGTAGCTAGGCATCCTGTATTTTCGAAGCTGCTGCTTTCCTGCACCCCCAAATTTCTTTTTGCACTCAACATGAAGCAGGTGTACGGGGATGATTCCAAAGTCACAGATGAAGTAACTACCCGATACTATGAACTGATGTTGCGCGAGGGCAATCGACAAGCCACCTTAGATCGCCTAAGCATGCCCAGAAAAGGCAATGGCATACAGTTTGAACGATTGACTATGCCCACACTAATTCTTTGGGGTGCATTGGATACTTGGATTCCTTTGTCTCAAGGGCAGCGGCTGCAGCAACTGATTCCAGGAGCAAACTTGGTTGTTTTCGATACGGCAGGACATGTGCCGATGGAAGAAATACCGACGGAGACTGTCGCAGAATACCTTAGTTTTCTCGGTGTGGAGGTTCGAAAGACCTACCTTCAGCCGTCGAAACAAGTAGCCTATGCCCATTGAAATTTTAGTTTACCTGCTGTCAGCGGTCTCCCTATTCGCCTTTGGGGCCTTACTTTTTGGAAGGAGAAAACAATCGGTTGATGCAGAGCTGCGAGAGGAGCTTCGAGCCTTAAGTAGAACATTGGATCAGAATTTGGCGGATGCGCGAAAAGAAGCTTCCGAAAACCTGCATCGGCAATTTCAGTTGGTATTTGATAATCAGCGCCTTGCAGGTAAAGAGCAGAATGAAGCCCTGCAGCAGTTTGGCGAGCGGGTGCGGCAGGCCTTGTCTGATCTGAGTACTGTTCAGCGAGAAAAGCTTACCGAACTGAGTCGACGGCAAGATGAGCTCTTGAAAAATACCGAGCAGCGCCTAGAGAAAATTAGGGAAACGGTCGATGAGAAGCTACAGAAGACTTTGGAAACTCGATTGGGGCAGTCTTTTGACTTGGTAAGCACCCAGTTGCAGGCGGTTCAAAAAGGGCTAGGCGAAATGCAAAGCCTCGCGACTGGGGTGGGAGATCTCAAGCGGGTCCTGACGAATGTAAAAAGTAGAGGCATATTGGGTGAATACCAGTTGCAGGCAATCCTCGAAAATATCTTGAGTCCTGAGCAGTATGTGGTCAATGAAGCAGTTACTGGGACGCGGGAACGGGTGGAGTTTGCCATCAAGATGCCCGGGCAATCCGAGGAGATTTTCTTGCCCATTGACTCCAAATTTCCGCAGGAGGCTTATTTACGATTGGTGGATGCGCTTGAGATTGCTGACAAGGGATTGGCAGACCAATACCGTTTGGAATTGATCAAGGCAGTGAAAAAATCCGCTGCAGATATTTTCAACAAATACATCCACCCACCACAGACGACAGACTTTGCGATCCTATTTCTTCCGATGGAGAGCTTGTATGCTGAGGTCCTTCGTGAACCAGGGCTTGCGCAGTACTTGCAGCAAGAATACAAGGTCATTGTAACGGGACCGACCACCCTTTCTGCCATTCTGAATTCGCTACAGATGGGCTTCCGTACCTTGGCCATTCAAAAGCGAAGTTCGGAAGTCTGGCAGGTATTGGGAGCCATCAAAACTGAATTTGGGAAGTTTGGCGTGCTCTTAGAGCGCACCCAAAAGAAAATTAACGAGGCAAATACAGAATTGGACAAGTTGGTCGGGGTGCGTACACGCATCATCCAGCGTAAACTCAAAGAGGTGCAGGAATTGCCAGAAGGGGAGAGCAGTCAGTTTTTGGAGGAGTAATTCTTGGGGCTAGATTTTTTCCGCGCCTCAAGAATCCAAGTCCATCTGTGCCAGTATTTTGGTGATTTTATCTTCTACGGACTCGGAGGATAGGCTGGTTCGGCTCAATCGATCGACTAAGATGGGGAAAGAGAAGGGGGTAAACTGGTTCGGATAGCGAACTTGGATGGATTGTCCGTTGATTTTTCGTACGGCTTCCACAAACATTTCTTGTTCCATCTGCTGGTTTAACGCTTCGGATCGTGCTTGTTTGAGCAGGAGATTTTCTGGATCATATTCTTCAAATACCTGAAAGAGTAGTCCTGAATTCGCTTGAATGTGTTTGAAACTGGTGGGCTTGCCAGGATATCCTTGAAAAACGAGTCCTGCGATGCTGGCGATTTCCCGAAACTTGCGCTTGGAGAGTTCGCTTTCATTGATGCAATGAAGAATATCTTCTTCCAACTGATCAAGGCTGAATAAATCCTCTTCCAGCAGTTCCTCGATATCCACACGTACATCTGAAAATAATTCGAAACCATAGTCATTCATGGCCATGCTGAAGGATATTGGGAAGCGCTGCGCAATGCGGTATGCAAGCAAGGCGCTGAGCAATTCATGCACCATTCTACCTTCAAAAGGATAGAAAAAAAGGTGATGCCCTTCCCGAGTTTGTAACGACTCAATCAGGAAAGTCTGGTTGTCCGGTACCAATGATAGTTGCTGCTGCAGATCCAAAATGGGCAAAACCCGCCTCACTTCTTCAGAATGAATGATACCTTGGTTGTAAGACTTGAAGATTTCTCGGAGCTGATGCGCCAATTTGGAGGATAAGGACATGCGAGCACCCATCCAACTCACCACTTGATTGGTTTTTTTGGTGGTCACTTGCACAACTGCGTCCAATCCTTTGACATAAAGTAACTCTAGATTTCTCCCTGCAAAATAAAAGCGATCCCCCACCTTCAGCTTGGCAATGAAGTATTCCTCCACCGTACCCAAGTAGGCGCCATTTTTGAATTTCACCTTCATGGACACATCACTTACAATGGTACCCATGCTGAGGCGGTGCTTCATGGCAATCTTCTTGTTTTTTACGCGGTACATCCCATCTTCTTCTACGACTACTTTCAAGTAGTCATCGTAACTCCCCAAGGAACTTCCGCCTTTGGTGATGAATTCCAAGATCCACTGGTATTCTTCCGAACTTAGCTCTTTGTAGGACTTTGTTTTCTTCACAAGTTCAAAAAGTGACTGAGGTTCAAATCCCTCACCAACCGCCAGCGTTACTAGAAATTGAATTAATACATCGTAAGGAAGGACTGGTGGATATTGGGACTCCAAATCCTCTTCTTCGATTGCATGTCGCAAGGCTGCGGCTTCAATGAGTTCCAAGGCATTGGTAGGAACAAAAAACACTACAGAAGGAAGGCCAGGTTGGTGGCCCGCTCTGCCTGCCCGTTGCACAAATCGAGAAACACCCTTGGGACTACCTATTTGGATTACCCGATCTACGGGACGGAAATCCACCCCCAAATCCAAGCTGGAGGTACAAACCACCACCTTTAGAATCCCCTCGTGCAGCGCATTTTCTACCCAGGTACGGATGCTGCTATCCAAGGATCCGTGGTGCATTGCCATCCATCCCGCCCAATCGGGTCTGATCTCCAAGATTTTCTGGTACCACATCTCCGTTTGGGAACGGGTATTCGTAAAAAGCAAAACAGATTTACCAGCTTCGATGGTCTCGATAACCTGATCCACCAATCGAAGTCCTAAATGCCCGGACCAGGGATATTTTTCTATTTCTTCGGGAAAAATGGACTGTAGCCGAATTTCTTTGTGAAGGTTTGCCTTGATGATATGGATGGGAAGTTCATTGCCCAGCAAGGTGCTAGCCGCTTCCTGCAAGTTGCCAAGTGTGGCAGATATAGCCCAACGCATAAAGGGATGCCGACATTTTGCTTCCAAGTAGGCGAGGGCCAGTTGCACCTGAACACCCCGTTTGTTGCCCACCAGTTCATGCCATTCGTCAACCACCACGCACCTAAGATTTTCGAAAAGGGGTTGGGTATCTTTTTGAGATAAAAGGATATGCAGCGTTTCTGGAGTGGTAATCAGGCATTCGGTAGGATTCCGTTTGAAGCTCGCGCGTGCTTTCGCATCAGTGTCTCCATTTCGTACCGACACAGTCCATGGCAATCCTAGGCCAATGCAAGCCTCTTGCATGGCCTTTTGTAGGTCTTGGGCAAGGGCTCTCAGGGGTGTAACCCAAATGACTTGCAGCCCATTTTTTCTTGGGATTCGCCAGTCTGTAGGATTATTTTGAATGTAGTTCAAAAGCACTCCAAACCAGAGCGCATAGGTTTTTCCAGAGCCTGTGGGTGCATTGAGGAGACCAGATTTTCCATCCAAATAATCGGTCCAGGCTTGAATCTGAAAGGGGAAGGGGCTCCAACCTTTTTGGCTGAAGTAGTCAAGACCTGGTTTTAGGCGAGCATCTTCCATGTCAAGCAAGCAGGGCTTTCAAGTCAGCCAAAGTATTGGCCTGGTCAATGGTCTTGTCTTTTCGCCACCTTGCGATGCGTGGAAAACGGAGGGCAACTCCACTTTTGTGCCGCGGGCTTGCTTGTATGCCTTCAAAGGCGATTTCAAACACAAGTCCAGGCGTGACCGTTCGAACAGGCCCAAATTTTTCCTTGGTATTTTTTTTGACATAGGCATCCACCTCACGAATCTCTGCATTTGTCAATCCAGAGTAGGCTTTGGCAAAGGAAACCAATACCTCCCCATCCCAGACCCCAAAGGTGTAATCTGTAAATAGGTCTGCTCGTCTGCCATGCCCTTTTTGGGCATAAATGAGCACTCCATCGATGTGCAAGGGATCTAACTTCCATTTCCACCAAGCGCCTCGTTTTCTGCCAGTTTCGTAGAGGGAGTCCTTTCTTTTAAGCATGAGACCTTCTGTCTGTACTTCTCGAGCATTTTTCCGGACTTGGGCGAGTTCCTCCCAGGAACCAAAAGGGAGCGTTTCTGATCGTTTAAATTTTGGGTGACTTGCTTGCTGAGCAAGTTCTTCAAGCAAGGCTTTTCGTTTGAAAAGCGGTTCGTTTCGAAGGTCTTTCCCTTCCCATTCCAAAAGATCAAATGCGACAAAACTAACGGGGGCCTCCAGTAAGATTTTTTTGGAAAGACTTTTACGAGTTATTCGTGTTTGAAGAACTGAAAAAGGAAGGGGACTACCCTCTTGGTAGGCAAGCAGCTCTCCATCGAGTACGGTGCCATCGGGAAGTTGATCTAAGAATTCGAGAATTTCGGGAAACTTGTCGTTTACCAGCTCTTCGCCTCGGCTCCAGATAAAGGACTGCTGTCCTCTTCGGATGAGTTGGCCCCGGATGCCATCCCACTTCCATTCTGCAATCCATTCGCTGACGGTGCTGCTCTCTAGGAATTCTGTTTCGATGGGATGCGCCAAGAAAAAAGGGTAGGGTTTGGAATAATCTTCTTCCCTGTTTTCGGGGTGCAGGAGCTCTTGCAGGCTGATTTGTTCAGGATCCCAGTTGCCCATCAAGCGGTGTGCCACCTGGGCTTGTGGCAAGCCAGTAAACTTGGACAGGGCCTGAATGAGGAGATTTTGGCTCACACCAATTCGAAACCCACCTGTGATTAACTTATTGAATACGAATCGCTCCAGGCTAGTGAATTGATCCCAGGCAGCCAGAATTTCTTGTTTTTTCAACTCTTCGTCGGCAGGCAGCGCTTGAAGCCAGGTAATCCAGTCGGTGAGGGATAGACTATGGGTCCGAGTTGGAGCTGGGAGTAGCAGGGCGATGGTTTCCGCGAGATCTCCTACAGTTTGGTAGGATTCTTCAAAGAGCCAGTCCGGCATCCCAGCTTTTTCTTGACACCAATTCCGGAGTTGACGGGTGGACACTTGACGCTTTGGACGTCGATGAGAAAAAATTGCAATCACCCAAACTGAATCCGCTGCAGCTGCATTCGAAAAAAACCAGTCCAAGGCTTCTAGCTTGTCTCCAGTTTTATTCGATTGATCGAGTCTATGGATTAGTTCTGCAAAAATTTGCATCGAATTAAGAATCTAGAAAGTGATTTTTGCAGAAAGAAAGTAGACTAGCCAAAACGAATGCCTAAATTAGAACTTGATTTGAACCACTTTTTAAGAATTGCGTTTAAAAAGAAAACCTACTTTTTATGAAAAAGTTATTGCTACTTCTTTCTTTATCGATCTGCATGGGATCTTGCAAAGATACCGATGAAAATCAGTATTCGGGAAGAAGCGTCGAGTTTGAACTTTTCCAAGCCAGCACCTATGCCTATAAAGGCACCATAGAATTTAAGGAATTGGTTGATGGCAACTTGGAATTAGCGTTACGAATGGATGGAGCTAAATCGTCCACTGCGTATGCCTATCCTGCACATTTGCATTTTGGAGGTTACGATCAAGTCAATGCTCCAATAGCGCATCTTTTGAATCCCTTGCCAGCTGCGCAGTTGACCTCCACCACCCAGCTGGGCAAACTATCCGATGGAAGGAGTTTGAAGTTTGAGGACCTCAGCAATTTTAATGGACATGTAAAAATTCACCTAGCCAACGAAGGCCCAGAATATGCGGTCATTTTAGTTGCTGGAAATATTGGGGCTAAAGCTCGGGCAGAATTTGACCCAGACCGAATTGCTGTTTGTGGCAAAAGCTTTTAAATGCAAAAGAGGCTGTCTCATCAATTGAGACAGCCTCTTTTCATTTATGAGTAACTCGTACTTAGTTTAAAATTACTGGGAAAGTAATGTCCAAATCAGTTTCTCCACCTGCCTGTGCGAAGTTTGCAAAGGTAGGGCTACTGGCACCTGGAAAGCTTTTGTTTAGGTCGTGTCGTAGTACTACCCGCATGTTGCTGTTATTGGTACCGGTAGAAGAAGATACGGTTACGATTGTTTTGAGACCTAAGGCGACACCTCCTGCATCGGCATATTGAATGCTGAAGAAGCTGCTATCAAACACTTGGCCCAAGAAGAAAAACTGATGTTCTGCAGCCTCTTCCAAAATTTCTTTGGTGATGTCTTCATTTTCAATGGAGTTTTTTACCTCAATTGTCATTTGGTACTTCTTACCTTTAGTGAGAGTGATTGATTGTACCGTAGGGGTCTTCCCAACTTCAATTCCTTGTGGATCACTCGCTTTAAAAGTAAAAACGGAACCAACCAATGCATTGGAAGCATTCAATTCCTGAAAATTCAGGGTTACGTCCGTAATTACTTCTCCTTCATTTTCTTTTTCTGGATCTTCACTTTCGCAAGAAGCAAAGCCAAATGCGAGTAGGGCAACGACGTACAGGGATACTTTTCTTAGATTTTTCATGGTAAATAAATTTAGAATTGGTAATTGAGTTTTAGTTGAAAATTTCTTCCCATATCGGCTGTGAAATACCGAAAACGGTTCATGTATTCTTTAAACTCAGTATTTAACAGGTTATTCACCTGCATGCTCACACTGAAATCATGTTTGAAAAGCTGTATTTTTTTGGAAAAGCCTAAGTTTACCAAGGAATAGCCTGGAGGGGCAGTGGCAAGGTCAAACTCTGGTTCTCGACTTTGTTGGGCGACCAAAACCTGGCTTAGCGTCAGGCGGTTTTGGCGTTCCGGATCTTTTCCAAATTGGTATGAAAGTCCCCAATCCATCCGATCGGAAGGGATAAATGGGAAGTAACGGTTCGTTTCGGTATTTTTTGCCCGAATGATCGAGCCCTTTGCATAGCCATTGAAATGATTGGAGAAACTGTAGGTTCCGGATAGATCTAAGCCATAAAAGAAGGCATCTGCTTGGAGGTACTCGTAGACATTGAAGGTTCCTCGTAAGCTTACGAAAGTTTCTCCGGTAGGATTCAGGTAGATGTAATCTTGAATCTGGTTCGTATAGCCGGTCAATTCTATGCTTGTTCGCTTGGTTTCATACTCCAATGAATTGACCCATTTAAGCGATTTTTCTGAAGTTAAGTCAGCATCTCCTAGTTCGACGGCAGCAGCACCATGGTGTAGTCCCTGGCTAAAAAGCTCATTTACATTTGGGGGTCTCCAAGCGGTACCTAGGTTAGAGGTAAAGGCTAAATTGGAATTGAGTTGGTACATGCCTCCTAAAAAAGCCGAACCATTTTGATAGTTCAGATTGGCTTCCTGAAGGTCATTGCCGATGTATCGTGCCGCAGATAGGGTTCGGTAATCGTATCGAAGTCCTGCCTCCAATTCCAAAGGACCTTTCAGGTATTTCTCCATGAGGTAAATGCCCGCATTGACCAGGTCGTAATTTGGAATTAACGGCGTTACGCCTGTTCCTGGCAAGTTGCTATTGGCTTGCTGAATCAGGTGTAGTCCCATGGATCCTGTCCATTGGGATTTTAAATTGTGCTCTAGAAATAGTTCTGCAGTATTGGTAAACAGTTCCAAATCCAAGCTTGGGCGTGCATTCAATTCACCTCTTCGTCGGTCAAATTCTTGGCGGTTATTTTGTTGAAAACCATACTGAAAATTGAGTTTCCAAGAGGGATTCAAGTGGTAATGCGCTTTGATTTTGGCCAAGTGGTGTGTGACCACCTGTTTGGGATTGTCGATGGAATAGGTAAAGTTCGCTTGGGTAAATGGAGCTCCATTTTCAATAATTTCGAGCAAGTCGGAAAGGTTTCCAGTATGTGAATCGCGGAGAATGCCCAGTTGGGTAGTGAAGTAGCTGTAGTAGACTTCGGTTCCTAGTTTGGTGGAACTGTAACCCAAAGCGGCAGACCCACTGCCCTCAGCCATTCCGGTATTACCCTGAAAATACTGGGGAGTTCGCACATTTCCTGCGCGTCTAGCGGCTCCTTGAATTCGGTAGCCAAGGCCTTTTATCTTGCTAGAGCCACCGGAATGGGATACTGCCACATTTCCAGCCCTACCATTGCTATGACCGACGAGGTTGAGTTCTGTTTTGGATTGATCCGATGTAGGCAGGGCAGGGGGATTGACCAAAATCACACCACCCATCGCTTCAGGTCCATAGCGAACGGTCTCTGCACCCTTGATGACTGTCAGTTCATCCGCCAAAAAAGGATCTATTTCTGGTGCATGTTCGGCGCCCCACTGTTGCCCTTCCAGTCGGATTCCATTGTTTAGAATTAAGATGCGGTTGCTGTGAAGTCCATGGATAACGGGTTTGGAGATGGTATTGCCCGTGGAGAAGGTAGTTACGCCTGCTACACGCTTCAAGCTTTCACCCAAACTTTCGCCTCTAGATTGAAGGAGTGCTTCCCCATAGAGGGTGGATACTGCGGTGGTGGTTTGAACAGCCTCACGGTGCCCATGTACTTCTACACCTGAAAGCGCTACTGCCTCTTCCTCCATTTTGAAGGTGAAGTTACTGGTACCCGCACTGAGCAGGATGCTTTGCTTTACCTCTTTGTGGCCAATAAACGTAATTTGGATGGTCTTTTTGCCCGGGCAAAGATTGCGGAAGGTGAAATTTCCATTTGCATCTGTAGCCACTCCAAGGGATGATTCGGGAAGCCAAACGTAAGCCGCTTCGATCGGTTGGTTATTCTCCAAATGAAGTACCCTCCCTCGTAGGACGAGGTCACATTCCTGTGCCCTAAGGGTACTCAGCGAAGCCACCATAGCCAGACAAAGCAAAATTGCTTTTTGAATCATAGTTGCAAAAGTAAAGTTTCATTTAATACTACCCAATCTTTTTGAAACAAAGTTGCAAATGATGACCAAAGGTAAAATTTATAGATGTACAGGAATATCGTGGTGCTCAGAATACACCTAAAAACAAAAAATCCAGCAATGATGCTGGATTTTTAAATTTCAAATGGCTGAAGAAGATCAGTTGCCTAACCAGCTGGACCAAGGAATTCTGCTTAGAATTAAAACTAATCCAACTGCATACATCATGTAGATGCTTCTAAATTTGGCGGTTGAACTTTCTAATTTCTTGGCGCGGATGAAACCAACAGAAATCAATACTATCGCTAGAATATTGATGAGTGGGTGTTCCAAGGCGGTCAAACGAGCAGTAGCATCTGCCATGGCCCCACCGCCTGAAAGCAAGGAAAAGCCGATTGGGCTCACAAAGTAAAGAATCAAACCTACCAAAAGTTGGATGTGGCAAAGGATAAATGCAATCAAGGCAATTTTCCGGTCTTTCTCTTGAAAGTCTCTGCCAGATAGGGCGCCAACTAAGGCCCAAATAATGACAAGAACCAAGGCAAGTAATGCTAAATAAGCCAAGCCTGAGTGGGTGTGTTGAAGTCCAGTATACATGGATAGGGTGTTTAGGAGATGAATTTTGGTGAATTAGTTAAATTCGTTAGGCAATATCTTTGAAAACTACTCGACATACAAGACAAGGCCCTTCAAATATTCAGTTTCTGGATGAAAGCAATTGATTGGATGGTCTGCAGGCTGAGAGAGCTGATGCAGGATGCGCACATTCCGCTTACTCTCTAGGGCTGCCGCGGTGATTGTATTGGCAAAAAGCCGTCTGTCCACCACCTGACTGCAAGAGAAGGTAAATAGGATCCCTCCAGGTTTGATTTTCCGAAGTGCCTCCGCATTGAGTCGCTTGTAGGCCTGAACTGCATTGTGTCTTGCCTTTAGGCTTTTGGCAAAGGCTGGAGGATCCAAAATGATGAGGTCAAAGTCCTCGCCAATCTCCCGAATGTATTTGACTACATCCGCAACGATGGACTCGTGCTTGCCTTTGAAACCTGCATTCAGCGCCACGTTTTCATCCGTTAGTTCAATGGCCTTTTGAGAAATGTCTACCGAATGCACTTCTTTGGCACCTTCTTGCAAAGCCAGGACGGAAAACCCTCCTGAGTAACAAAAGGTGTTCAACACCTTTTTTCCTTTAGAGTAGCTGGCTACCAACTTTCTGTTTTCACGTTGGTCGATAAAAAATCCTGTTTTTTGGCCTTTCTCCCAATCAATCTTGTAGCTCGCTCCGTACTCTTTGACTACATCGGTCTCTGCTTTGCCCCAAACCCATTCGTTGGAGAGCAATCCTTCGGATTTGGGAAGTGTTTCGGCGCTTTTGTCGTATACTCCCTTCAAGTGCTTTCCATATATGGATTGCAAAGCATCACTGATGGATGATAAATGCTGATGCATGCCAATATTGTGCGCTTGGATCACCGCTGTACCCTGGTAATAATCGATAATTAATCCCGGTAAGCCATCGCCTTCTCCATGAACCAGCCGGTAGACGGTGGTTTCCTTTTGGTCGGTGAGCTGCAAAGCTTTTCGAACGGCTAAGGCTGCATCAAGTTTCTCTATCCAAAAGGCTAGGTCAATGGCGCGCTCTTCGAAGGAAATAATCCGTACCATGATGGATCCTTGGGAAAAGTGTCCGATACCCAAGAACTCATTTTTGGAAGAGTGAACGGCTACCAAATCTCCATTCTTCACCTCGTCTGTTCCTTTGGCAATAGCCCCAGAAAATACCCAATGGTGTTTTCTAAGTAGGGAAACTTCTTTTCCTTTTTGGAGGATAAGCTTAGGATAGTTCATCGGGAGTTGAAGTTTTGGTTGGGAAAATTAGGCTACCTACACCCATGGCCAGTCCGCTAGCGAAAAGTCCAATGAGGTGCGTTTCTTGATTGGGTACAACCATTTCTGCAGCAAGATAGGCACCCATTCCCACAAATAAAGCAAGAAAGGCTCCTCCGGGGGAGGCTTTTTTCCAATACAAGCCTGCAGTAAGCGGAACAAAAAGGGATACGAGCATCAAAATAGATGCTCCAGCTACCAACTCGTAAATATCTGATTTCCAAGAAGCCATGGCTAAAGCTATCCCTGCTACTAGGATCACATTTGCTCGGAGTATCCATAGAAAATGACTGTCTTTCAGGTTTCTTCCAAAGTAGGGGCGAATCAAATTTTCGGAAATAATTGCAGCAGGAGCAAGGAGGCCAGAACTAGTGGTGCTCATTATCGCAGAGATCAAGGCGCCAAAAAAGAGTACTTGAATCGGAAGGTTTGCGTGTTGCAATACCATTGCAGGTAAGAGCATTTGTTTATCCGCTAAGTAAAGCTCAGGATATAAGATTTTGGCTCCTAAAGCGATAAATAAGGGCAGCAAACCAAAGGTGAGGTAGAATATTCCTGCAAGATAGGTGGACTGAACGGCTACTTTTTCTGATTTGGAAGACATCACCCGTTGGTAGATGTCTTGGGAAGGAATGCTACCCAATCCCAAGATGATCCAAGCCCCAAAGTAAGTAGTCCAAGCGGCGAAGTTGGGTTCAGGAAAAAACTGAAAACTTTCTGGGGGAGCTTTTTCAAAAATCACCCCGACACCACCTGCCTCGGAAGCGACTAGGTAAGCCACTGCAAGAAGCCCGACCACGATCAGGGTGGTCTGCATAAAGTCGGTAATGGAAATGGCCCACATGCCTCCCAAGAAGGTATAAAAGACAACAATACCCGCAGAAATGACCATTCCTTCTACCATGCTGAGTTCAGTTACAGCTCCTAAAACCAGGCTTAAAGCAATCAACTGCGCAGCTACATAGCCAAAGTAGGCAGGAATCATAAAGATGGAGGCAAAAAAGGCCAGGCGTTCTCCAAAGATTCTCTTAAATACATCCCCAATGGTCAGCACATTCATGCGGTACATGGGGCGGAGGTAAAAAAGCCCAAATAAAATCAGGCAAAGTGCACCACCGAAAGGATCTTCGATGACTCCAATGAGGCCCTCTTCCAGGTAGACAGAGGAAGCACCAAAAATGGTTTCAGAGCCAAACCAGGTTGCAAAAAGTGCCGAAGCCGAAAGAAAGAGCGGAAGCGATCGTCCTGCAAGCACAAAGTCATTCGAATTTTTGACTAGCCGAGCCGACCAAGCTCCAATCGCAAGGGTGATGGCTAGGTAAATCAGGATTGCAGTGAGCAGCACGGGCCTTATTCGAGGTTTTAAACTTTACCGCCGTACATTTTTTCCCGCAAGGCCTTGATTTCTGGGTTCATCAAGTAGTCGTCGTAAGGCATACGTCGATCAATAGTTCCTTTAGGAGTAAACTCTACAATTCGGTTACAGGACGATTGCACGAAGGTATGATCATAGGAAGACATCAAAACCGTGCCATTGAATTCAATGATTGCATTGTTGAATGCCGTGATGGATTCCAAGTCGAGGTGGTTGGTAGGTTCATCCATCACCAAAAGGTTTGGGTTTTGTAGCATCATTTTAGAAACCATGCAACGCACTTTTTCCCCTCCAGAGAGAACGGAACATTTTTTAAGTGTTTCTTCTCCTGTGAAAAGCATTCTACCCAAGAAAGTACGAACGTAAGCTTCTTCCTGGTTTGCAGAAAACTGCCGCAACCAGTCGATTAGGTTGAGGTCGGCCTTGAAGAACTCGGAGTTGTCGTTAGGCAAATAGGCCTTGTTGATGGTTACTCCCCACTTCAAGGACCCTTTAGTCGGCTCGATTTCCTCCACGATGGTTTGGAAAAATTTATTAACTGCCTGCTTGGTTTTGGAGATGAAAGCGATTTTATCGCCCTTATCTACCATCAAGTTGACATCGGTGAAGTAGGTCACGCCACCTTCTTTGAGTTCGAGGTTTTCGGTCATGAAAATTTGATCTCCAGCCTCGCGTTCTGGTTTGAAGAGAATGCCAGGGTACTTTCTGCTTGACGGCTCGATTTCATCCACATTCAATTTCTCCAGCATTTTCTTTCGAGCTGTAGCTTGTCTAGACTTGGCGACGTTGGCGGAGAAGCGGGCGATAAAATCTTGAAGATCTTTTCGCTTTTCATCCGCCTTTTTATTCTGGTCGGACCGTTGTTTCAAGGCAAGTTGGGAGGACTCGTACCAGAAGGTATAGTTACCCGAGAAGATTTTGACTTTCCCAAAGTCGATGTCTACCACGTGGGTAGAAACTGTGTCTAGGAAGTGGCGGTCGTGGGAAACGACGATTACCAAGTTTTTAAAATCCATCAAGAAATCCTCCAGCCAGACGATGGTATCCGCATCCAAGTCGTTGGTAGGTTCATCGAGAATCAAGATGTCAGGATTTCCAAAAAGGGCTTGTGCTAAGAGCACACGAACTTTTTGATTTCCTGCCAGGTCTTTCATTAGCATGTAATGGATGTCCTCTGAGATGCCAAGACCAGAAAGGAGGGAAGCCGCATCGGATTCAGCATTCCAGCCATCCATCTCGGCAAATTCCGATTCCAATTCTGAGGCACGAATGCCATCCGACTCTGTAAAATCTTCTTTGAGGTAGATATCATCTTTTTCTTTCATGATGGCATACAATTTCTTGTGTCCCATCAATACCGTTTTTAAGACGTCTATCTCATCAAATTCAAAGTGATTTTGCTTCAACACCGCCATGCGCTGACCAGGGGTAATGTTCACTCCCCCGGAGGTGGAATCCATGTCGCCTGACAAAATTTTTAAAAAAGTGGATTTCCCTGCTCCATTGGCTCCGATGACGCCATAGCAGTTGCCTGGCGTAAATTTGAGGCTTACCTCATCGAAAAGGGTTCTTTTTCCAAATTTGAGGGAGAGGTTATCTACTGAAATCATTTGATATTGAATTTGAGAAGCGCAAATATAGGGATTTATCCCTTTTTTTGAGGATTTGTCTGTCTACTAATCGGCTGAAATTTATCCCCTCACGTTTAGCTAAATTGTTACATAAATTACTTTTATATTCACCTCGTTATTTCTAAGAGACTTCCACTTCCATGCGAGTGTTTTTCCGTGCCCTCTTTCTTCTTTTGGTCGTGCTGGCTTCCTCCATTTCGGGGTATGCGCAGCTTTCTACTACGGGGAAAGAATTTTGGGTGGGGTTTATGGAGAATAATCGAAGTCTTCCTGCTACACCGGATTATGCTGTGTTATTGATCACGGCTACAGAAAATACGACTGGGGTGATCGAGTATCTTGGGCAGAGCAGTCCATTTACCCTAACGACGGGGCAGCAGTATACTTTTCGCTTGTCTTCTGCTACTTTGGATTTGTTGCATCGGAGTTCGGGCGTAATCGAAAACCTAGGAATACACATTACCTCCTCTGGTAAAATAGCCGTTCATGCCATTAATGAACGCTATCGAAGTGCAGATGGTACAGTGGTGCTCCCACTCACTGCCTTAGGCAAGGACCATTACATTACTTCACATTTTGAGGTCAACCCTGCTGCTAACCTAAATATCAACAACGAGAGTACGCTCTTGGTTGTGGCAACTGAAGACAATACACGAATAGAAATTACCACTTCTACAAATTCTATTTCTGGCAATATTCAAGGAGTTCCTTCAGAAATCACCTTGAATCGAGGGCAAAGCTACCAAATCAAGGCCCGTGGAGATTTGACCGGCTCTCGAGTTCGTGTAGTCGGAGACAAAGCCGATGATTGCAAAAAAATTGCAGTGTATGGAGGGAATAAGTGGACTTCTGTAGGGGCCTGTGGACAAGCCAATGATCACTTGTATCAGCAAGCCTATCCTGTAAATACTTGGGGCACCTCTTTTGTACATACCGCCTTTTTGGGAAGATCTTCTGGTGAATTGGTCAAAGTTTTGGCTTCTGAGGACAATACCGAAGTTCGGGTCAATGGTCTCCTTCAATCCAAGGTATTGAATCGTGGAGAATGGATGTCCTTGGAGTTTGGAGCCAATGTGTCAGGAAAAATTGATACTTCTAAGCCTTCTTCAGTAACGGTATTTTCAAAAAGCCAATCTTGTAATGTTGATTACGTTCCAAACGTCTCAGGTTTAAATGGAGATCCATTTATGATTACTTACAGTCCCACAGAGCAATTACTCACGGATTTAACCTTCAATGCCTACGCCTTACCTTCTATCGTCAATCATTACGTCAACATTGTAGTCAAGGCAGGGGAAGAAAATAAAACCCGATTGGATGGGGCAGTTGTGGGTGCAAGTTTTCAAATGCTTCCTGGAGATCCAAGCTATAAGGTAGCCCGAATAGAAATTACACAGGGAGTTCACACCCTTACCAATCCAGCTGGCTTTGCAGCCTACGTATATGGATTTGGCAACATTGAATCCTATGGCTATGCAGCAGGGGCCTCCTTGACAAATTTAAATTTTGAAACCAAGCCAGACTATGACTTTGAAGTTGATGGAGATAATGTGGCCTGCCTCAATCAGGAGGGTTCTTGGACCGTAAACCCTGAAAACCCTGACTTCACTTATTTTGTCTGGAATTTTGGAGACGGCACACCTACTAAAGTGGGTAAAAATGTAACCCATACCTACACCAAAATAGGAAAGTACGAAGTCAGTATTGTCGCCTCCTTAAGCCCCAACTCTTGTGATCAGCAGGAAGAAACGACCTTTGAAGTGGAGGTTCTGGATACAAAAGTAGAGTTGGTCGGTTCTCAATCTGTTTGTCCACTGGTAGAAGAGGTGATGTATCGTGTGAAAAATAAACAGAATATTGGCCGAATGGTGTTTGAAGTGGAAGGAGGGACCATCCTTCAGTCCTATTCCGACTCGGTTCTCGTTCGTTGGGGCCCATCCAACCCAAATGCCAAGGTGCGAGTCCTTCCGTTTTCTGCCAATGGTTGTCCAGGTGCCGTGGTTGAACTACCTGTCGTCGTCAACCTTCGAATTGTCGTCGCTGAAGCTTTAGGCGAAAAAGAGGTGTGCTATGATCCTTCTGTACGATTTATCTATTCCGTTCCTAATCCTGTGCCAGGTAGGAGATATGAATGGGTTGTGGAAGGAGGAATTTTGGTCAGTGGTCAAGGTCAAGAAAAAATAGAGGTATCCTGGGATAGAGCAGATGTTCTGGGAAAGATCGGATATACTGCCTTAAGCTTGGTAGATGCTTCCTGTGCTGGAACAGCACCAGATATTCAAGTGAAAGTGGCGAAAGAGCTTAAGCTGGCCGTTCTTGCAGTAAGTCCTGTAGCTTGCTTTGGTCAGGCTACTGGAAAAATTGAAGTGATAGCCAATGGAGGAACTGCCCCTTATGCCTTTACATGGAGTCACGATGCGACCTTAAAAACCGAACTCGCATCAAATCTAAAAGCAGGATTGTACTCCGTGAAGGTTACCGATGGTCTCGGTTGTGAACAAACCATCACTGGCGTTGAAATAAAAGAACCTCCTTTATTGGAACTTTCAGGTCTTATAGCCACCGCCACCACCTGCTTTGGTAAAAAAGATGGAAGGGTGAGTTTGAAGGTGATTGGAGGAGTTTCCCCTTATAGTTTGGAGTTTGGAGGCAGGCAGGTGTTTTCTGATGTATTTGAACTGGATACCCTGAAAAAAGACAAGTACGCATGGGAGGTGACGGATGCTAATGGCTGTAAAATCCCTGTTTCATTTGAAATTACTTCTCCACCGCCTTTGGTGGTAGACGTCACTTTGGCGAAGACGGCATGCCCCGGTGAACCGAATGGAGAACTCCTTGTTGTTCCTTCAGGACCCTCAGGCCCTTTTCAATTCCTATGGAATCCTTCTGCCCAAACTACGGATTTAGCCACAGGCTTGGCTAAAGGTAGCTACACCGTGCAAGTAACTGACGCTGCTGGATGCGTTTCTTTTGGAACGGGGGTAGTTGTAGAAGAGGCACCAAAAATCCGAATGCCTAACGCCTTTAATCCTACCGAGGCCCCGGGAAAGTTTACTGGGGTATCCAATTGTGTGGTTGATTTTTCCATGATCATTTACAACCGTTGGGGACAGCTTGTGTATACAGGTACCGAAGGTTGGGACGGAACATTATCAGGCGATATTGCTCCAACAGGGACTTATTCCTATGCGACCACTTACAGCTATCTGATGGAAGGTAACACGGTTCAAGTTACTTTCCGGGGATCTGTTCTTTTGGTTCGCTAAGGGCCTGTAGTGGAGAGCATTTGGCTTTAATGTGTCCCTTTTGGGATAAATTCTCTAGTTTTGTCTTCTCAACTTTTTTGAAATGAAAAAAATATTGATCACCGGTGGGGCGGGATACATTGGTTCCCATACAGCCGTAGAACTTTGGAATGCAGGCCTTGAGCCGATCATTTTAGATGATTTTTCAAATTCCCATGAAACCGTGCTGGATCGCCTGGAAGAGATTACTGGGAAGCGATTTGCGTTTTACAAGGGAGATTGCAACCAGCGGGAGATTTTGGATCAAATCGCCCAAGACCATCAAATAGACGGTGTCATCCATTTCGCAGCCTTCAAGGCAGTGGGAGAAAGCACCCAGCAGCCCTTGGCGTATTACAAAAACAACCTAGGTTCCTTGCTCGTCCTGCTTGAATTTATGCAAGAAAAGGGAATTCAAAATATCGTATTCTCTTCCTCTTGCACAGTCTATGGGCAGCCCGAAGTCTTGCCAGTGACCGAAGCTACCCCTCGCAAAGATGCCGAAAGTCCCTACGGCAATACCAAAAAGATAGGGGAAGATATTTTGGTGGATTATGTAAAGAGCAAGCCAGGCATTCGCGTGGTAGCGCTGCGTTACTTCAACCCAGTAGGAGCACATCCAAGTGCAAAAATTGGGGAATTGCCGATGGGTACTCCACAGAACTTGGTTCCTTTCCTCACCCAAACTGCCGCAGGCATTCGTAAGAAGTTGACTGTTTTCGGTAACGATTACGATACTCCAGATGGAAGCTGCATCCGGGATTACATCCATGTGGTGGATTTGGCAGATGCACACGTTAAGGCCTTAGCCTTTATTTTTGAGAAGCCCCTTGATTTTTACGAGGTATTCAATGTGGGTACCGGGAGAGGCAATACCGTCTTAGAGGTGATTCATGCTTTTGAAAAAGTAAATGGCCTTCAATTGGCCTATGAAATTGGGCCAAGAAGGGCAGGGGATGTGGTCAAAACTTGGGCCGACACGACCAAGATCAATCAAGTATTGGGTTGGTACCCCAAATTCTCCTTGGAAGATTGTATGAAAGACAGTTGGAGATGGCAGTTGACCTTGGCTAGTAAGTAGGATAAGAAGCTATCCTAAGATGGCATTTTTCATCAAAAAAATAGCCCCACCAAAACGAAAGTTGATGGGGCTATTTTTGTTAGCTATGTTTTATTCTTCTTCTTTTTTCGCGTCTTCAGGTTTCACGGCGCTCATCTTCTTGACTTTATCGCCTTCTTTTAACTGCTTGCTCACCACAAAGTAAGGTCCAGAGATCACTTCGTCTCCTTCTTTTAAACCGGATAGAATCTCAATGTTTTCATAGTCTGAAATCCCTGTCTTTACCTCACGGATTTTGGCTACGCCATTCTCACTGACAAACACAATTTCTTTGGCTTTCACTGGCGCTCCAGCCAAACTATCCTTCTTGTCTTCACGAGTAGTTACCGAAGAAAGAGGAATAGCAAGTGCATTGTTTTTTGAGTTAGTCAGGATTTCTACTGATGCAGTCATTCCTGGACGGAACGGATACTTATTTCCAGCCACTACCAAATCTTTGTAGGAATCGTTTAGAATGCGGATTTTAACTTTAAACTCAGTTACCGCATCTGGTGAAGCCTTGGTATTGGCGGTATTCGCAATGCTAGTTACAATTCCTTGAAATTTCTTACCTGTAGAAGAGTAGGCATCTACGTCGATGATCGTGGTGTCTCCTAGGGAAAGACGAACAATGTCATTCTCATTCACATCTACACGGACTTCCATCTTGGAAAGATCTGCAATGGTCATCATCTCGGTACCTGCCATTTGCTGGGTACCTACCACGCGTTCGCCTTGCTCAACTTTCAAGCTGGATACTATACCAGATACTGGGGAATTTACATTGGTGAGACGAAGGTTTTCAGAGGCTTCGTTCACGGAAGCCTGCGAACTTTTAATGATAAACTCAGATGCTACGACACTTTGCTTGGCCGCCTCCAGGTCTTTTTGAGCAGAGGTATAGTTGGCCTGGGCCTGCTCGAAATCTGCATCAGAAATAGCCTTTTGTTGGTGTAGCGTGCGCTGACGCTTGTATTCCAGTTCAGAGCGAGTAAACTGTGCTTCAGAGCGTTGCAAATTGGCACGTGTCTGAGCCAAATTGGCCATTTGCTGATTCAGGTTGGCACGAGTACGATCCAATGCGGAGATAAAGTTATCAGGACGGATTTTAACAAGCAGTCTTCCCATTTCTACGGAATCACCTTCTTGTACATTCAACTCAATGATTTCACCTGCTACATCGGGAGAAAGTTTTACTTCTACTTCAGGTTGAATCTCGCCTGAGCTGCTCACTTTTTCTACTATGGCAACACGCTTGGCCAAAGCAAATTCAACCTCAGTTTCCTTTGCACCACCGATCCAGCCAGCAGACTTTCCGATAATGGCAAAAATGATGATTACACCTACTGCTCCGAGTAGGTAATAAAGTAATTTATTGGACTTTTTAGTAGCCATGGTTTAGTTTAGATTAATGGGGTTACCAAGATAAAAATCAAGGACTTTAATTCTGAAAATATACGTGTACTTCGCATTCAATAGGTCCGCCTGTGCATTGAACAAGTTGTTTTGAGCAACTTGAAAATCCACCGAATTGATGGCCCCTAAATTAAAGCGTTGCTGCGCAATTCGAAAGGTTTCTTCTAAACTCTTTACCCGAACCAAGGAAGCTTGGTAGGATAGCTCCGAGGATAGCGCCGAATTGTAAGCAGTTTCAATATCCTGTCTCAACCTATTTTTAGCTTCGGTCATGGATACTTCCGCCAACTGTTGCTGTACGCGAGCACGCTGCAGGTTGGATTTGTTGCTGAATCGAGTGAATAAGGGAATGCTAAAATTTAGCGTACCAGACTGGGAAAAGTTATTGTCCACCTGGGTATTGAAAGGAATTATTTCAGTTGTCCCTCGAACAAATGCTTGATCTACATAATTGGAAAAAGCAGAAAGTCCGGCGTCCAAAGTGGGTAGAAATCCACCTTTAGCAATTTTGACTCCATATTCAGCGCTTGTTACATTGGCTTCAGCAGCTTTGATCTGCGGCATTAGCGCTACTGAAACTTCAAAAATTTCGGCAGGGGTACCTGAAGCTAGCGCTTCTTTGGAAACCTCATAGACCGGTTCAATCACATCAAATTCCTCTGAAAAAGGAATTTGTAGCGCCTGGGCCAAAGCGAGTTTCGAAAGTCGAAGTCCATTTTTAGCATTAATTACATTCAATTGATTGGTTGCATTTTGAGACTGTAGATCCAACAAATCTGAATAGGGTAGAGAACCTGCATCTACTAGCTGTTGTGTGCGTCCCAATTGTTCTTTGGTGGAATTGAGTTGGTTCTCGGAAATTTTCACTTGCTCCCGATTGAATACTACATCAATGAATAGGTTGATTACATTCAACGTGATGTCGTTTCGTGTGGCTTCCAAGGTGTATTGACCTGATTTCAAGTCAGACTTTGCTTGTCCAATGCTGTTGTTGATGCGCATGCCTTGGAAAATAGGGGCACCGGTATTTCCAAAAAGGTTGACGTTACCGATTCTTCTTGTTTCAAACAAGTTGGTAACCGGGTTGATCGATCTACCCCAACGGAAACCTGAACTTGCTCCAGTGGTTAAGCTTGGCAGTCTTCTGCCTTGGCTTTCCAATAGGTTAGTTTCGGTAATGAGCTGGTTAAGTTCTGTCCTTTTTAGTGTCAAATTATTTTCTATCGCAATAGAAACGCAGGTGGCAAGGTCTAAAGGCCCTGAGGGAACTTCTGTCTGGGCTTGTCCCTGTTGCCAGGTAATCATCCCAAAGAGAAGTAGGATAAAAAGTTTTTTCATGTGTGGTAGCTGTTGGTTTATGAGTTCGTTAAAGGTCAATGTCTGGAATGTAGATTAACTCTTTTATCCAAGGTAAAGAAAGAAGGTACTGACGTGTAATCTCTTTTATGCCAGAGTCCATTTCGATTACATGGCAGGCCATATCATGTTTTCCTTTCCTGGAAACGGACATGGTGGCGATGTTTACTTTTTCCTGAGCAATTACGCTCGATATAAAAGCAATTGATCCCGATACATCCTCAGCTTTGATGATGAGCGTGTGGTTTTGAGCAGAAAAGTTGGCTACAAATCCATCTATTTCTGAAATGTTAATTACTCCACCTCCCAAGCTTTCTCCAAAAATTTCCACCTGTCGATCTCCTTTTTTAAGCAAAAGTTTAATCGTGTTGGGATGGTGTACCGAAGAATTGCCAATTGATTTGAAGGTGTAGTGTACCGATTTTTCCTTGGCTAACTCCAGTGAGTCTTTGATGCGCGCATCGTCGGTTTTGAAATCCATCAATCCTCCCAAAATTGCGCGGTCACTTCCATGACCTTCGTAAGTTCTAGCAAAGGAATTGTAGAAGGTGATGACCGCTTCATCTGGAATTCCTCCGAGCACTCGTATAGCCGCTCGTGCGATTCTGACCACTCCAGCGGTGTGTGAAGAAGAAGGGCCAATCATGATTGGGCCGATCATATCAAACACACTGCTTTTATTTGCCATAACAGGTTTAACTCCAAAAATGATGCTAGTTCAAAAACCGCTTCAAAATTACTGTTTTTTTTGCATTCAAACCCTATTACCGAACAAAAACAGAAGCAAGACCCGAATGTGGGATCCTTAAAATTTGATGCAAATCAGCATTGTGACCGAAATCGGACAAAGAGGTGAACGGAACTGTGACACTTGTGGTGGTGATTGAAGGATTGGTATAGAATTTTACTATTTAAGCGTCATGACTTACGCAATTTTGCAAGGTTTAAATCTGCTATTTGGTTTACTTCCAGGGATTCTAAAAAGAAGATTTTTCTATTTTTCTTACAATTGCTTTCCAATCATGTGCACACGTTTGCATCAATCGATTATATTTAGCCACTCTATTTGAATTGAACCGATAGTATGAACTCAATTTGTTCCCCAAAACCTATATTCCCTTTGTCCTATGCTCTTAGAACCTATTGATTTACTTGTTTTTCTAGGCTATTCCTTTTTGATTATTGGAATGGGTTTTTTTGTTTCTCGTGAAAAGAAAGGACACGTCAAAAATTCTTCGGATTATTTTCTTGCCAGCAAGGCCCTTCCTTGGTGGGCAGTAGGAGCCTCTTTAATTGCTTCTAACATTTCTGCAGAACAGTTTATCGGAATGTCTGGCTCTGGCTTTGCGCTAGGATTGGCCATCGCAACCTACGAGTGGATGGCTGCGGCTACACTTTTGGTGGTTGCTATATTTTTCTTACCCGTATACCTCAAAAAAGGCATTTACACCATGCCAGGCTTTCTATTTGATCGCTACGATGGTCGAGTACGTACCACAATGGCCATTTTCTGGCTGCTTTTATACGTATTTGTCAATCTGACCTCGGTACTTTATTTAGGCGCCTTGAGTTTGAATACTATCCTAGATATTCCCATGACCTACAGCATCATTGGCTTAGCACTCTTTGCCATGCTTTATTCCATCTACGGAGGATTGAAGGCAGTAGCATGGACTGATGTCGTGCAAGTAGTGTTCTTGATTGCAGGTGGTTTGGCGACTACCTACATCGCACTCGGCATGGTGGGAGAAGGCGATGCTTGGCAAGGTTTGATTACGCTCAAAAATGAAGTTCCTGGACATTTTTCAATGATCCTCTCGAAAGGTGAAATGATGGTAGCAGATGGTAAAGGAGGAATGCGAGATGCTTATTTGGATCTCCCGGGTCTATCTGTATTAATTGGAGGGATGTGGATTACGAACTTGAGCTACTGGGGATTCAACCAGTACATCACCCAGCGAGCCCTAGCGGCAAAGAATCTAGATGAAGCACAAAAGGGGATGATTTTCGCCGGATTTTTGAAATTATTGATGCCACTCATTGTGGTTATTCCAGGAATTGCTGCGCTAGTCATTGTGAACAATGGAACAGACCTTGGATTTATTGAATCCATGAAAGATCCCGTTACAGGATTGATCAAATCGGATCGCGCATATCCTTCGCTTCTTCAGATCCTGCCTACAGGATTAAAGGGGCTTGCTTTTGCAGCTTTAACCGCTGCTATCGTTTCCTCACTTGCTTCTATGGCGAATAGTACTTCTACCATTTTCACCATGGATATTTATGCCAAGTACTTTGGCAAGGACTCATCCGAAACTACCAAAGTACGGGTAGGAAGGATTACCGCGGTTGTTGCTTTTGTGATTGCGGCAGTTGTGGCACCTGCTTTGGGACAACTAGACCAGGCCTTCCAATTTATTCAGGAATACACCGGCTTTATTAGCCCTGGCGTATTTGCGATTTTCTTCTTTGGCGTATTCTGGAAAAAAACAACCTCCAATGCTGCTCTTGTCGGTGCTTCCTTAAGTATTCCACTTTCTGTAGTGCTGAAAGTAGTTTTCCCTGCCTTGCCGTTTATTGATCGCATGGGTTGGGTGTTTGTAGTCCTTGCGGTATTGATGATTGTTATTTCTCTAGTTGAAGGGAAAGGCAAGGATCACCCCAAAAGCATTGACATATCGGCTGAATTGTTCAAAACTAGTACTGGATTTAAGATCGGAGCGATCTTGATTGTGGGAATTATCGCTGCACTTTATACAATTTTCTGGTAAGATGCGAAAGTTACTATTAGGTATTGATCTTGGAAGCTCCTCGGTCAAAGCATGTATTCTTGATGCAGATACCGGAAAGGCACTTGCCTCCAAAGCTTTTCCAGAAGTTGAAATGCCCATTCAATCTCCTCAAAGTGGCTGGGCAGAACAAGACCCTGAACTTTGGTGGAAGCATGTCAAGGAGGCAATCGGCTATGTGTGTGGCCAAACAGAAGTTCGATCTGGTGAACTTCGATCCATTGGAATTGCTTACCAAATGCATGGGCTGGTATGCGTAAATAAAGAACATCAAGTTCTTCGTCCATCTATCATTTGGTGCGACAGCAGGGCTGTAGCCCTTGGTGAAAAAGCATTTCAATCCCTTGGTGAGGACTATTGCTTGCCGCATTTGCTCAACTCTCCGGGAAATTTTACTGCTTCTAAACTGCGTTGGGTCATTGAAAACCAGCCTGAGGTTGCATCCCAAATCCATAAAATCATGCTTCCTGGAGACTTTATTGCCATGAAGCTTAGCGGTGAGATTCTCACCTCCGAAACAGGCCTTTCCGAAGGTATTTTTTGGGACTTCAAGGAAAATGGGCTTAGTGATCCTTTGCTTGCAGCTATGGAGATCCCAAAGGATTGGATTCCTGAAGCTGTTCCTTCTTTTTCTATTCAAGGAAAAATCTCTGCAGCCGCAGCACTAGAAACAGGCTTGGAGGCAGGTATTCCAATTTCTTACCGAGCAGGAGATCAGCCCAACAACGCCTTTTCCCTTCAAGTGCTCAAACCAGGGGAGCTTGCCACTACTGCCGGTACCTCAGGGACCGTATATGGCGTATGCGACAAGCCATTGTACGACCCAAAATCTCGCGTCAATACATTTGTACATGTGAATCATACCCAAAGCAAACCTTCCTATGGAGTATTGCTTTGCATCAACGGTACAGGCATCCTAAATTCTTGGCTAAAAAGAATGTTGGGAGGAAGTGCCTTGAGTTATGAGGAAATGAACGTCCTCGCAGCAGGTGCGCCAATTGGTTCGGATAAATTGGCTTTTCTCCCTTTTGGAAATGGGGTAGAGCGCATTCTTCAAAACACTCCAATGGGTGCACATTTGATGGGCTTGGACTTGCTCAAACACGATCAAAAGCATATTCTTCGTGCTGCTCAAGAAGGGATCGTAGCTGCTTTGACCTTTGGATTCCGCATCATGAAAGACATGGGAATGGACCTCAAAACCGTCAAAGCAGGACATGCCAACATGTTTTTGAGTCCCCTATTTCGAGAGACTTTCGTGCAAATGAACCAAGTGAACTTGGAACTTTACGATACGGATGGTGCCCAAGGTGCTGCTCGAGGAGCTGGAATTGGAGCAGGGATTTTCAGCACGGAAGAGGAAGCTTTCCATGGACTTACGCTCCTCCAAACTTTGGCTCCTGATCCAGCTGAGGCAGATCGTTACGAAGAAACTTATCAATATTGGCTTTCCCGATTGGATCAGCTGCGTCAACCGCTTACAACTTAATTCTAAACCTATTTATTACCCACACTCAACATAACCTAAACTACTATGGCTAAATCATTTTTTCCAAACATTGGAAAGATTCAGTTTGAAGGAAAAGAAAGTGACAACCCCCTAGCTTTCCGCTACTACGACCCTAACCGAATTGTCGCAGGAAAATCCATGAAGGATCACTTTAAATTTGCAATAGCCTATTGGCATTCCTTCTGCGGAACCGGGGGTGATCCCTTTGGTCCAGGTACGATTGTACATCCTTGGGATGCAAGTGCAGATCCCATTCAGCGGGCTAAGGATAAAATGGATGCAGCTTTTGAATTCATGACTAAGATTGGAGCAGAGTACTATTGCTTCCACGATATCGATTTGATTGAGGAAGGACCTAGCTTGGCCGAATACGAAAAGCGAATGCAACTCATCACAGACCATGCTGCTGCCCACCAAAAGGCAAGTGGCATCAAGTTGCTCTGGGGTACTGCCAATGTGTTTAGCAATCCACGCTACATGAATGGTGCATCCACCAACCCAAATTTTGATGTGTTGGCATTTGCTGGAACGCAAGTCAAAAATGCAATTGATGCCACCATTAAGTTGGGAGGTGAAAACTATGTATTCTGGGGAGGTCGCGAGGGCTACATGTCCTTACTGAACACGGACATGAAGCGGGAAAAGGAGCACCTTGCTCGTTTCTTGACTATGGCCCGAGATTATGCACGGAAAAATGGGTTTAAAGGTACCTTCTTCATTGAACCAAAGCCGATGGAACCTACCAAGCATCAGTACGATTACGACTCTGAAACGGTGATTGGATTTTTACGTCATTTTGGGCTGGACAAGGATTTCAAACTCAACATTGAAGTGAATCACGCTACTCTAGCGGGGCACACCTTCCAGCACGAACTTCAAGTAGCTGCAGATACAGGCATGCTGGGTTCGATCGATGCAAATAGAGGAGATTACCAAAACGGTTGGGATACCGACCAATTTGCCCTTAACCTACAGGAGTTGGCTGAATCCATGCTAATCATCCTAGCTGCAGGAGGATTGCAAGGTGGTGGCGTCAATTTTGACGCGAAAATCAGACGAAACTCTACCGATGCTGAAGATTTATTCTTGGCTCATATTGGTAGTATGGATGCATTCGCTCGTGGCCTAATCATCGCTGCTGATATCCTTGAAAAATCCGATTACTTGGACCGAAGAAAAAATCGCTATGCTAGTTTTGATGCAGGCAAAGGGAAGGCTTTCGAAGAGGGAAAATTGACCTTGGAGGATTTAAGAGCTCATGCCTTTGAATCTGGTGAGCCGACCACATTCAGTGGTAAACAAGAGTATTTCGAAAACCTCATCAACAAGTTTATCTAAAAAAAATGGGAGGTAAACCTCCCATTTTTTTTGTTTTAATTTTAGCGGATGCTGTCCAATAATTGGTTGGCCTTGGTCATTTGCTCTACCTGCTGTTGGTATACATCCTGGGCTGGTACGCCCACTACTTTTTCTAGAAACTCGATGCTGGAGAAAAGAACTGTTTGCCAGTCCTTGGAGGTGATTGAAGAAGCAATGACGTGATCCCCTGTTTTCGGGAAGGGCAATTCTTTTTTCATAGCAGAAGGGGTGCCTAACTGCGAAAACATTTCTTTCATTTTATCTACCGATACGACCATGTCCTTCTCTTGTTCATTTTTGAAATAGTAGCCCATGAATACCGGTTGCTTTACTTGAGCAAAGGTCTCTTTGTTCATCTCACCATACATCAACATGGCCAAACTCTCGTAGCCATTGGCATGGTATTCTTCCGACCAGTAAGCTCCCTTTTCACCTTCACGCTGCTGATTCATCACTCCGTCATCTAAGAGTGTTTTCTTCATCACCCAAAAGGTCCAGGGTTTAAATAATCCTTCCAGTAACCTCGCTTCATCACGAATAGCGGGAGAATAAAGGACAAGCGCATGAAGATCTGGTTGCTGGCTAGCGAGTAAGAGACCAAGGGAACCTCCCATTGAAGTTCCTACCACAATCACTTTATCTCCTAAACTTTTTCCGATTTGATAGGCCTCACCTGCGGCATTAGCCAAGTCTTGAGCTGTTAAATATTCCATCCCATTTTTGCGGCTAATCCCATGTTCCGGGAGTCGGGTCACAAATAGGTTGGCTCCAAAATGAGCCGCCAAAAAGCGATGGACTGGGTCGCCTTCCATGGGACTAGCGCCAAACCCATGGATGTAGACGATAGAATAGGGTGTTTTTTGCTTGGCAACGGAGTCTGCCCAAATGATGTAAGCTTCGTTTCCAGGTTTTAATCCTTTTACTGAATCCTCTCGGGTAGACAAGTACTGCTCTAGGCCCTGAGCATCCATGGGAATTTCAGGATAGGCAATCGTCAAATCCTGTGTTTTTACCTTAGGTCCAAGCATGTAGATGACCACCAAGATCATGGCAGTAGCAAAAAGGCCTAGAAATATTTTTTTTAGTAGTTTCATAAAAGGAGAAAATAGCCAACAAATGTGCGGACAAGTTCACAAATATTCTGGTTTTTATTTGGATCTGTACCTTTTCCTCCTGGATTTAGATTAGAATTTCATATAGACAACCATTCCTATATCCTATGCGTTAACTTTGGGAAAACCTAATCCCTACATCATGAAAAAGCTAGCACTAGCAGTTGTTTTCCTTTTTGGTTCTCTTGCTTCTTTTGCTCAATATCAACCCGTTGTCCCAACCCGCTCGGTTTTTGTGGAGTTGGGAGGATCGGGACTTGCCTACAGCTTCAATTATGATTTCCGATTTGACAAGACCCGAATTGATTCTTGGGGCATGCGTGTGGGTGCTGGGGGCTACAAAATAGGAGGTGATTCCTTTTTTTCTTTGCCTGTACTAGTCAATAAGCTGTATGGGAAAGACGACCGCTATTTCGAGTTAGGTTTGGGGATGACTTTTTTTGGAGTGGATAATGAACCCTATTCCTACTGCCAATCTTTCGATAGCAACGGAAATTGTATAGGTCCTTTGGTCACAGAAGAGTCAGATGTTAATTTCATCCTTCCTGTGGATGGATCTCCAAACTTGATGGGAACCATGAACATTGGCTATCGAAAAATTCCGGAAAACGGGGGCTTCACTTGGAGAGTAAACTTGACTCCAATATTCAACAACAATGGCTTTTGGCCTTTATTTGCAGGAATTGGCTTAGGCTACGCTTTTTAAAGAAGAATCGCTTTATCCTACTTTTTCTGGGACTTCAACAGGTGAAGGGTCAATCTTTCTGCCTGTTTTTCTAAATCAATTCCCAGTTCATTACGGGTCACACGAACTACTTTTTCTCGCTCGGAGACAGGTAATTTCGTGTAGCCATACCAAGCTCCGAGAATTCCACCTGCCAAAGAAGCCGTGGTGTCGTTGTCTCGACCGTAGTTTGTGAGGAAGGTCAGCGTGCCCATGAAGTCAAAATCAGTAAACAACATGGCGGTTAGCGCTTGTTGGTAGATTTCTCCAGCATGGAATGGCATGTCTTGCTGAAGGCGATCCAATTCGGTGTAGGCATATACCAAGGCGGGATTGCCCAAAGACAAACGGGAGGGGAGTGAATCTAATTTATTCGCTTGGCTTACAATGTTCAGCGCATCCTTAAGTAATTTATGGGAGGTTCTCCCCACCAATCGGCTTTGAAAATAACCTGCTGGATCTAGTCGCAGTGTAGCCAAAAGGCTGTCTTGACTTGCCTTTGGGGCCATCCCAGCTGCAGTCATGGCTGCCGCAAGGGCAGTCAAATCTCGAGCATAGCCAAGATCAAAAATTGAAAGTTTGTATGCCTCTTGGTAGGCTTTGATCGGATTACCTGGAAAAAATGCGCCCAATGCAGGCGCATAAAGCAATCCAGCACAGACCATTTCGCCTCCATAGAATTTGGACAAGGAGTCTGCATAACCACCTAAATTATCATCTAGGTAGGGTGAGGCAACTTTTGACCACTCCGAAAGCCAGTTGGCTTCCTGTAGTGCATTTTCAAAAGGTTCCACGGCTGTACCTTCGGTCTTTTTGAGTTTATCCAAACTACCCGTGTAGGTTTTTAAGAGGTGCCTAGTAAAGGCTTTGGAATCAAGAGATTCGGGATCTTGGCTGAGCAAGTAGTCTACCGTCAAATTTTTCCATCGGGTGTCGTCCGTGGTGCCTCCTGCGGGTAAGTTTGCCTTCCAAATCCCTTCTGGAGACACTTCACGAACCATGGAGTCTAGCCCTTCCACAAATCCATATTCTAGTTGAATAGATTCCCGTGACCACATTTCGGTGGGAGCACCCATGGCATCACCTATTGCGGAACCCACCAGCATGCCCAAAACTTTGTCGTAGAGTTCTGCCTCGCTTAATCCAAATTCGGTAGGGATGTCCTTGGAAAATGTGGTGGATGCCACTTCGGTTTCCTGTTTCGCACACGAGAAGGATAGTAAGGCAATAAAAATAAAGGCTAGCTTTTTCATTTAGGACAAGAGGTAAGTTCGTGCACGGGCAAGAAGCGATTTTTTTTCATCTAAACTTAAAGTTACAGGCATTTGCGCAATTCCGATTAAGCGGCGGAGGAGTTCCACGCCTCGGTACTGCTCTACCAAAGACCAATCTAGGGGGATGGTGTAGGTTTCCTGCACCAGTTTGCTGTGCCGCTCGTCCTGCTGTGCTAGATCAAGATGTGCGAGAAATACACCAAGATCAAATTCAGCATCGCCCAAACCACCAAATTCAGGATCAATAATTTTGATTCCGGAGGATACTTCTAACCAGCTACCTGGGTAAAAATCTCCATGAATCAAGGTTTTGCCTGTTTTGAGGTAGCACTGTCCAAGCGAATGAATTTTTTCCTTGAGTACTGCGTCTCGTTTGTAGGGTAGGCTTGCTTCTTGCAATCCCAGCTGGATTTGGTCTAGGTCAAACCCATTTTCTTCCAAAAATGGAAACTCAAAAATATGCTCGTGATTCAATATGCGCATGCCGTCCGTATTGGGGAAATCGGCAACCTGTAGCTGATGAAGGTGCATCAAGTAATGTGCTAAGCGAACTAGTTCATCGGATTGAAGCTGTCGTGCTCCCCCATAAATTGAAAGGTAGTCGCTGCCTTCTCCCAAATCTTCCAAAAGCATCAGATGGGCCTTAGAATCGTAATGAAGTACTTTGGGAGACAGGGACGTGAGGTAAGTGTCGGTGCTTAGGAACTCCAGGAAACGGTATTCCACCTCTATTCGCGAGATTGGAGCTGGAATTTGCGGGTATTTCCGAACAAAGGGTTTGGACTGCTTGAGGATGTAGCTATCCAGATTCGTTTTTATTCGAAGCACCAAATTCATATTGCTTTCGCCTGGTACTTCGGTATGGGTGATGTGTTCTCCTGACTTCCAAAAATCGAGTTTTTGGAGTAGTTCAATTGGGGAATTTTGCTGGATATCGATCATTTGCTCACAAGTCATCAAATTTAGTCTTTCGGTAGAAAGAAGTGGCCGATTTGGTTAGAATATTAAATTAGAAAAGGAGTATTTGTACTGGCTATTGGAGCGATTTCTCTATTTTTGGATAAGAAAATTAAACCCAATTATGTTCGGACTACATCGATCACTCTTCACAGAGGAGCATGACTTATTTCGCCAAAGCGTCAGAGATTTTATTGCAAAAGAGATTATCCCAAATAATGCTGCTTGGGAGATTCAAAAAATGGTCAGCAGAGACTCCTGGCTAAAACTTGGAGAAAGTGGATTTTTAGGGATTCAAGCTCCACTGGAATTGGGAGGTTTGAATGTGCAGGATTTCCGATATAATGCCATTTTTATTGAGGAATTGGGTTTGAGTGGATGTTCCGGTCCTGCAATCGGCTACCCCCTGCACAACGACATTGTGATGCCCTACATTTTGCACTATGGTACTGACGCCGCCAAGCAAAAATACGTTCCCAAGATGATTTCTGGAGATTGGATTGGAGCAGTAGCAATGACCGAACCAGGTGCTGGATCGGATCTACAGAGCATGCGCAGTACTGCTGAGGACAAGGGAGATTTTTTCTTGATGAATGGCTCCAAAACCTTCATCACCAACGGCTACTTGTCCGATGTGGTGGTGGTAGCTGCCAAGACGGATTCCAGCAAGGGCGCCAAAGGAATTTCTCTGTTTCTATTAGAAAAAGGCATGCCTGGATTTTCCAAAGGGGTACCTTTTGAGAAGGTGGGGTTGCACGCTCAGGATACCTGCGAACTGTTTTTTGAAGACGTAAAAATCCCAAAAGAGAACTTGCTTGGTAAACTAGGAGAGGGTTTCACCTATCTGATGACCGAGTTGGCGCAGGAGCGTTTGGTCGTGGCATTGGCAGCGATTGCACTTTCTGAATATGCCTTAAAAAGTACCATTGACTATGTGAAGCAGCGCAAAGCCTTTGGAAAAGCCATTAGTGAATTCCAGAATACCCGGTTCAAACTTGCCGAGATGGCGGCTATGGTGGAGCAAGGGAGGATTTATTGCGATTACCTAGTGCTATTGCACAATGAGGGAAAGCTCGATTCTGCCATGGCTTCCGCCGCCAAGTACAACATGACCGAGCTGCAATGCAAGGTAGCAGATGAATGTGTGCAACTTCACGGAGGGTATGGGTACATGTGGGAATATGGGGTAGCTCGTGCTTGGGCAGATGCGCGTGTACAGCGTATCTATGCTGGAACCAATGAAATTATGAAAGAATTAATTGCAAGAAAAATATTGAAATAGTACGCCTGATGCTTGGCTATGCCCAACTATTTTAAGTAATTGAACCTTTAATACACCCAAAATAGTAGACAAATGAACGATTTCTCTTGGTTTAAATTTTATCCTTCTTCCGTTCCTCAAGAAGTAGATTGCACCGCCTATTCCAGCGTTACGGAACTTTTTGAAGAAAGTGTCAAAAAGTTTGGAAGTGCTGTAGCCTACGAATGCATGGGTAAGACCCTAACTTTTCAGGAATTGGATCGCTTGAGTGCACAGTTTGCGAATTACCTGATCTACGAACTGAAGCTGAGCAAAGGCTCCCGAGTAGCCATTCAGATGCCTAATGTATTGCAGTATCCTGTAGCGATGTTTGGTGCCCTTCGAGCAGGGATGGTGGTAGTGAATACCAATCCACTCTACACTCCATCTGAAATGAAGCATCAATTCAATGATTCAGGGGCAGATGTGGTTGTGATTGTTGCCAATTTTGCTTCCAACTTGGAAAAGATTCGCTCAGATATTCAGGCCAAGCATGTGATTCTTACCGAGCTAGGTGATTTGTTAGGCGGGTTGAAAGGTTCAATTGTGAACCTAGTAGTTAAGCATGTTAAAAAGATGGTGCCAGCGTACCACTTGCCTGGAGCCGTTTCATTTAAAAAAGCATTATCTCTCGGGGCCAATCATAGTTTCAAGAAAGTGGCAAGCACTTTAGATGATCCTGCATTTCTTCAGTATACAGGTGGCACCACCGGCGTGTCCAAAGGGGCAGAATTGACCCATGGAAATATTGTGGCCAACATGCAGCAGATTTCGGCCTGGATGAAGCCCAAGCTTGTGGAGAGTCAAGAAATTGTAATTACTGCGCTACCGCTTTATCACATTTTTGCATTGACAGTCAACTGTCTTGCCATGTTGAAAATCGGTGCACATAATGTGTTGATTACCAATCCAAGAGACATGAAGGCTTTTATTGGAGATTTAGCAAAGAAACGCTTCACTGTGATCACCGGAGTGAATACCCTTTTCAATGGATTATTGAACCAGGAAGCCTTTGGTAAATTGGATTTCTCTGGTTTGAAGATTGCGGTAGGAGGCGGCATGGCTGTACAGAAAGCTACTGCTGAAAAATGGAAAGCGGTAACAGGTGTGCCGCTTGCGGAGGGGTACGGCTTAACTGAAACAGCTCCTGTAGCCACTTGCAATCCTATAGACGGAACCGAACGAATTGGGACAATCGGAATGCCTCTGCCGAATACAGAGGTGATGATTGCCGACGATGCAGGGAATCCAGTGCCTTTGGGTGAGCGGGGCGAGATTTTTATCAAAGGGCCACAAGTCATGAAAGGATATTGGAATAGACCAGAAGAAACTGCTTTGGTGATGCAAGGCGATTGGTTCAAGTCGGGAGATATTGGAGTTATGGATGCAGATGGCTATACCAAGATTGTGGATCGTAAAAAAGAAATGATTCTAGTTTCTGGATTTAATGTTTATCCCAACGAGGTAGAAGACGTTGTTGCTTCTTGCCCTGGAGTATTGGAAGTAGGGGTGATCGGCATGCCTGATCCGAAGTCTACGGAAAAAGTAGTCGCCTATGTGGTCAAGAAAGATTCCGCGCTCACAGAAGAAAAAGTAATCGAGCACTGCAAAGAGTTTTTGACGAATTACAAAGTTCCTAAGGAAGTCTTTTTTACGGACGAACTTCCAAAGACCAATGTTGGCAAGATTCTACGTCGGAAAATCAAGGAAGCGCACCTCGAAAAGCTGGGCTTAGCTTAAAGGAATCCGACTTATTTCATTTAAAAACCGCGAATTCGCGGTTTTTTTTGTTTTTTTGTGCTCCAATTTCCCTGCTAAAACTTCCCTAGATGGGGGAGCTTTGTTAGTTCACCTTTATTTCTATGACCTGGCAACTGATTAAAGATGCCCTTTTAGGTAAGGAGCAAGATTTTACCCGTCTTCCTTTGAAGACAGCCATTTTTATTCTTGCGCTACCCATGATCTTGGAAATGATGATGGAATCTTCATTTGCCATTGTGGACCTATTTTTTGTGGCACAACTTGGGGAATATGCCATTGCTACGGTGGGATTGACTGAATCGGTCATTGTGTTGACTTATGCGCTGGGTTTCGGATTGAGCATGGCTGCAACTGCCCTTGTGTCTCGGAGATTTGGAGAAAAAAACTACAAAGATGCAGGTTCAGCTACCTTTCAACTGTTGCTGGTGGGCACTTTTATTTCCATAGTTCTTGGGGTGTTGGGTTGGCTGTTTGCAGCAGATCTACTTCGCTTGATGGGCGCCGACGAACAGTTAATTGAGTCAGGGTCTAATTATGCCAGAATTGTGTTTGCAGGGAATACAGCCATTCTTTTACTTTTTTTATGCAATGGAGCATTCCGAGGTGCAGGTCAAGCGCACCATGCGATGCGGTCCTTAATGATTGCGAATGGGCTTAACATTGTCTTGGACCCTTTGTTGATCTTTGGAATTGGCTCTTGGGAAGGGTATGGGTTAGATGGAGCCGCTATGGCAACTACCTTTGGTAGAAGCATGGGAGTCCTTTACCAGTTGTACCACTTGTTCAATGGAAAGCACAAACTCAAAATCCTCAAGGAAAACATTGCCTTAAGTTGGGAGACAATCAAAAAGATCCTTAAGTTATCCATAGGTGGCATGGGACAATCCCTGATCGATTCCCTATCCTGGGTAGCCTTGACTCGAATGAATGCGGAATTTGGTTCGGCGGCTTTGGCGGGCTATACCATCGCATTTCGGATATTGATCTTCACCATTTTACCTTCATGGGGACTATCGGGAGCTGCTGCTACTCTTGTAGGTCAAAACCTAGGAGCTCAGAAACAGCGAAGAGCCGAATTAGCCGTATGGCTGACTGTTCGCTACAATGTCATCTTTATGGCTTCGGTGACCGGGATTTACCTGCTGTTCAGTAAGCAGCTGGTTGGATTATTTACGGACATTCCACTCGTGAAAGATGTGGCTGCACAAGGACTGTGGATCATTTCCCTCGGATACGTATTCTTCGCGATTGGCATGGTGCTGACACAAGCTTTTAATGGTGCTGGAGACACCAAAACCCCCGCTTGGATCAATGCATTAGTGCTCTTGGGCTTGGAAGTTCCTTTGGCATACCTCCTCGCATTTCCACTAGGTTTGAGTTATGTCGGAATTTTTATTGCCATTGCTTTTTGCCACTCTCTCCATGCGCTGGTGTCGCTTTATTTCTTCAAAAAAGGGAAGTGGAAAAAGAATCAGGTTTAGCCCCAAATGGCCTCACTCATTCCATTTGAATTGAGTTTCTGCCTATTTAATTCTACCCTCGGCATGGTCTACGACTTGCCCATCCAAACTCAAGTAGCTACCCATGCAATCGGCCGTCATGCAGGAATGTATAGGTAAGATCCCAAGTAAATCGCCCACTTTAACGGATGCCAATAGTTCGTCGGAAGCTTGAATGATTCCATGTTCCTGGGAAATGCTTTTCACAAAGGAACTGTGGCTTGGGATAGTCCAGCCTTTCTCATGCAGCAAGACGATCTCCCCAAAATTTTTGCTTCCATCTTCGTTGATCAGCACATCTTTTGCCAAATGAACCCCTCCTCCATGAATGAGGATCTCCTTTCGATCTTTTCGGATATCTACTACCGGTACCGCCAAGCAAACGGCAATATCCTCTTTGGTGCAGCTGCCTAACTGTACCTGCATCAAATCAAAAAACACAAAATTTCCCGGGCCCAATTCATCTACGCCTCCAAAATCTTCTCGAACAGCACATCCTGGCGTATCGCCTAAGCGCGTCACTAGCTTTGGAAAACGGTGCAAGTACTTTGCTTTCATTTTGGCAAGTGCATCTTGACTTTCCAGATGGATTTTATCGGTATCTTTTCCGTAGTAGGTGTGCCCAGGATGGATGTAAAAGCCTTTAAATTTTAAGAACTCATTACCATTTGCTTGGGTTAAAATTGCTTCCATTTCTGCCTCTTGGGTAGCTTGAATGCCTGTTCGCCCGTAGCCTGCATCGAGTTCTACAAAAAATTTTACCTGCTCGGTCAAACCCTCAGCAAGCGCTTTTGCCACAGCGGCATTGACTACTTGCACGGAAATTCCTTGCTGAGCAGCCATTCGATTGAGTCTTGGGATTTCACGGATATTGAAAGGAAAAGCGATGTGGATGCAATCCCAGCCTTGACCGCAGAGGTATTCGGCTAAGGAAATAGAGGATGCCGTCACCTCCCGGATGCCGTACTCTTTTGCCCAGTTTCCGACGGTACGAGATTGGGCAGTTTTCCAGTGAGGAACTAACTTTTTTCCTACCGCATGTGCTTTATTGGCCATTTTTTCAAGATTGGCTCGGGTGATTTTTTCGTCAATAAGTAAGGTTGGCGATGCGATTTGATCTAGGTAGGACATGGGCATGGGGTTAAAAAAACGAATATAAAAAGAATCTTTCGTATTCATTTTTCGAAGCCTCAATGGGAACAAGTCTGAAAACGAACCAAATATAAAACCTAGAATCCTCTTGAAGCTTTTGTCAAAATCACAAATACCTGTGCATAAGCCAGCCAATTCTATTAAATTTGTGGCCTGCATTCGTTCCAATTCAACGGATACTGCCCAACTAGTTTTAGCCACTGTACCGACTCTCTTCCATGGAAGCCAAAAAAATCAGAAG